>JAAZDI010000114.1 GCA_012512295.1 Syntrophomonadaceae bacterium | reverse complement strand
CGCCCAGAGAAAATCCAGGATTTAATAGATTTTATAGTGGGGCGGATCCTTAATCTGCTGGATATTGAACACAATCTTTTCCAACATTGGTCGGGAGGTTCAAATTAAAAAGTAATGAAGACTATTTATCTGTTTGAAGAAATAGCCGATGATATCCAGAAGGTTGAGGAAGAACTCCAAAATTTAGTTGAAACGGAGATTCAGGTCCTATCTAATGCATCTGCTCATCTGCTGCGGGCTGGTGGTAAACGGTTGCGTCCAGCCTTTGTTTTGCTAGCTGGTAAGTTTCACAATGATTCGCGGGATAAGCTGATACCTTTGGCAGTAGCCCTGGAACTGATTCATATGGCCAGTTTGGTGCATGATGATGTTATAGATGCCTCGTTGACTAGACGAGGGGTTCCGACGGTTAAAGCCTGCTGGGGTAATCGGATTTCCATGCATACCGGTGACTATTTATTTGCTCGAGCTCTACAATTGGTCTCCCAGTATGATGATCCTCGAATTATCCGGATTCTAGCAGATATAAGTGTTAAAATGGTTGAGGGAGAGATTCAACAGATAATTACTGCCTTTGATGTTGAACAGGGCATAAAGGACTATTTATACCGGATTAAACGGAAGACCGCGCTTTTAATCTCAACTAGTTGTGGTCTCGGGGCTATTGCCAGCGGAGCCCCGCCGGAAATAGTTCGCGGTTTAACACGCTATGGGCACTATGTAGGGATGGCCTTTCAGATTACAGATGATTTGTTGGATTTTACTTCCACCGAAGAAGAGCTGGGTAAGGCAGTCGGCTGTGATCTAAGTCAAGGCATAATTACATTGCCCGTAATCTATACCTTAAGATCGGGGTTTCCCGGTTTAAGGCTACGTGAATTAATCAAGGACATTGAACAGGGAGGAGACGGCTTGGCTGAAGCCCTGGAAATTGTCCGTAAAGGCCCCGGTATTTTGGCTTCCTATAACTTGGTTGACCGTTATGTTGAGAAAGCCAAACAAGAACTGCGGTGGTTACCACCGACGCCAACCCGGGACACTCTGGCTAACATTGCTGATTTTATTAGCAACCGTCAGTTTTAAGAAAAAAGCTAATTGGAGAGGGGTTCGACTGTGGCTGCAGAAAAGTCGATGTCCTGGATTGCTCACTTGGAGGAATTAAGACGGGTATTAGTAGTGTCTCTAATCGCCATATTAATCGCAACTTTTGGCTGTTTTTTTTACAGTGACTATTTATTAACCTTGCTTGAACGACCAATCGCTTCCTTTAATATGCCTTTGTATTTTACCGCAGTTGGTGAAGGCTTTTTTGTAAAAATCAACCTTGCCCTCTATGCCGGGTTTGTTGTTGCCTTCCCGATTATTGCCTGGCAGATTTGGCGCTTTATTGTCCCGGCTCTCTACCCACATGAAAAGCGATATATTATGATTTTGGTGCCAGTTTCCGTCGTCCTGTTTGCCGCTGGCGTCGTTTTCTGTTATTTTTTTGTCTTACCAGTGGCGATTAAAGTCTTAATCCAAATAGCTGGTCAATTAGAACCCATTTTAACCGTCAAACAATATCTGTCTTTTTGTATGACTTTTTTAATTCCCTTTGGCCTTGTTTTTGAGATGCCGATCATCGCTATGTTTTTAACGCGGATTGGCGTACTGAATCCGAGGTGGTTGGCTAGCAAAAGAAAGTACGCTTTGCTGATTATTTTTATTCTTGCCGCGGTGTTAACCCCTGGACCTGACCCGTTATCGCAATTGCTGATGGGTGGACCGATGTATTTTTTGTACGAAATAAGTATTTTGGTATCTTATTTGGTTAGGGTTAAGAAGAAAAAAACAGAAGAATTGTTTGAGGATGAAAACGAGTAATAAAATAAAATGATTAAGGGGGTCCTATAAAT
>JAAZDI010000113.1 GCA_012512295.1 Syntrophomonadaceae bacterium | reverse complement strand
ATTAACATTTCTGTTTTAAAAAAAGGAAAATTAATGTTTATGTCGAACAACCCTTTGTATGGGTTTTTCTTTTTTTGTTTTTCTTGTTTTTCCTCGTCTGGGATTTAATACTGGCGCTGGTGTAAAAGTTAACATAATTAAACTAAGAAAGATTGAATGTACCCGTATCTGAATGTGTAGGTCCAACGTAGAGTCTAAGAGGTGGTTTTACCTTGATCCAGATGTATAACGTAACTAAAGTCTATTCAGGCGGAAATCGGGCTCTGGTTGATATCAGTTTAAAGATTGAAAAAGGGGATTTTGTCTTTTTGGTTGGAGCCAGTGGGGCCGGCAAGTCGAGTTTTATGAAGCTGCTGCTACGGGAGGAACTGCCCTCCCGGGGACAAATTTTTGTGGCGGGTAAAAACCTGGTCCGGATGAAACGCCGGGACATCCCGTTTTTGCGGCGCAATCTAGGGGTAGTTTTTCAGGATTTCCGGCTGCTGCCCAACTACACTGTTTATGAGAATATTGCTTTTGCTTTACAAGTAGTCGAAACACCTCCGCGGGAGATCCCCGGCCGAGTAGAAGAAGTCTTGCGGTTGGTTGGTTTGCAGGGTAAGGGGCCGGTTCTGCCGGATCGGTTGTCCGGTGGAGAGCAACAGCGGGTGGGAATTGCCCGGGCCATCATTAATCGACCGAGAATCTTACTCGCAGACGAACCCACCGGGAATCTTGATGTAGACACATCCTGGGAAATTATGAAGATCCTAAGCGAGATTAATAAGAGGGGGACAACTGTGGTAATGGCGACTCATGCGAAGGATATTGTTGACAAAATGCGCCGCCGGGTAATTGAGATTGAGAATGGTCGCCTGATTCGGGATGAAAAGCGAGGTAGCTATATCAATGAAGCTTAGGACTATTGGACTTTTTTTTCAACAGGCAATGGCTTCCTTGCGGCGCAATGGCTGGATGAGTATTGCTTCGATCATTACGATGGCTATTTGTTTAATGGTGCTCGGAACGGCCCTGCTGGTCGTGTTAAACACTAATAAGCTGGTATCAAGTATCGAGTCAGACGTGGAAATTATCGCTTATGTAGATGAAAATGCCTCAGCCGAGGAAAAAGCGGGTCTAGAAAAGAGGCTTACCACCCTGCCCGGCCTGGCTGAGGTAGTGTTCGTATCAAAGGAAGAGGCCTTAGAGGAACTAAAAGAAAAGTTTGGCCCAGAAAATGACCTGGTGGGGGCCCTGAAAGGGAACAATCCGCTGCCAGATGCCTATAAATTAAAAGCCAATGACCCGCAGGAAGTGATTTTGATTGCTCAGGAACTGGAGAAATGGCCGGTTTTCGAAAAAGTGCGCTACGGGCAGGGGGTTGTGGAGAAGCTGTTTTCGGTTACATATTGGATTAAATTGGTGGCTGTAATTATTATGGGCTTTTTGGCCTTAACCGCGGTCTTTGTAATTGCGACGACTATTCGCTCAACCATGAACACCCGACGTAAAGAAATCGAAATAATGAAGCTGGTCGGGGCCACTGACTGGTTTATCCGCTGGCCCTTTTTGATCGAAGGACTTTTTCTGGGTTTAATCGGCGCGATTGTGGCGGTTGGCGCCTTGAGCGGTTCTTATTTGATTTTAGTGAACAACCTGAAAAGCACTCTCGCCTTTATCCCGCTTATCAGCGACCCAAAAACCTTACTGTATGTTTTTGCTGGCTTAGTGGCAACCGGATTGTTCCTGGGAACCACCGGAACGATTCTGTCGATTTACAAATTCTCGGACATCTAGCGATAGGGGGGTATTCAAGTGTCTCGTAGTTTCCGTCTAGGTGTAGTCTTGTTCTTGAGCCTCGTTCTAGTTTTTGCTTCTGGTAGTTTTTACTTGGCACCGGTAATCGGGTCAGAAGCAGAACTACAAAATCGACAGCGGGAACTAGAAAAGGTTAGTCGGGAGATTGAACTGCGCCAGAAGCAGTTGGAAGAAGCTAAGAAAGAACAAAAAACAGTGGTTCAGCAAATCAACGTGCTGGAGGCAGACATTGACAAGACAGAGGCGGAGATTCAATATCTAAACAAAAAACTGCAGGTCCTGGATAGTCAGATTCAAGTCGCGAAAAAGGAATTAGAGAGGGCGCAAGCGGCCATGGAGGAACGATGTGCGATCCTGGCCCAGCGCTTGAAGAGCATCTATCAGAACGGAGAAGTCAGTTATCTAGAGGTGCTGCTCGATTCCACCAGTTTTGCCGATTTTTTATCCCGTTTTGATTTGCTGCAAAAGATTGCGGATCAGGACGTAGTATTGATTAAAGAGATTGAAAAGGAACAACAGATTATTAACACCCGCAAGATTGAGTTGGAAACAGCTTACCTGCAAGTCGAGTCGGTCAAGGAGGAAGCCAAGCAGAAGCAAGCTTACCTGAAGCAGCAGACGGCTGAAAAAGAGAAGGCCTTAAAAGAAATTGAACAAGACAAAGCCGCGGTAGAGAGGGCCCTGAATCAACTGGAGCAGGATTCCAAACGGTTAGAAAGGATTATCCGGGATCTGCAGGCTAAGTCTTCATCGGACAAGCCGGCCCCCACCGGGAAGTTGCTGCGGCCGATTAGCGGCGCGATCACCTCGGACTATGGTATGCGAATCCATCCTATCTTAAAAGAGAAACGAATGCACACCGGGATTGATCTGCGGGGGGCTAAAGGAACTCCGATCAAGGCGGCTGAATCGGGAACGGTTATCTTTACCGGCTGGATGGGGGCTTATGGACAAGTCGTGATTATCGACCACGGTGGAGGATTATCAACGATGTATGCCCATCAGTCCAGTATTTTGGTAACAAATGGACAAAAGGTCGCCCGGGGTGAAATAATTGGTAAAGTAGGTAGTACTGGCTGGAGCACTGGGCCGCACTTACACTTTGAAGTTCGGAAAAACGGCACTCCGGTTAACCCGCACGATTACTTGTAATAAAGGACAAATTTGGCTATTGAACAGATAATTTAGCAAGTATTGTCTTGAGGTTAATAATGGTATATTATTGGTCATATAATTGGGACCAGAGTATTGAATAGTGCGGGAGGATGGGCCTTAATATGCAGGGTCAAAGTAAGTGGCACTTATTCCTCAGGTTATTAGTGACGGTTTTTCTGGCGGTTAACCTTATCTTGGGTTCGTTAGTCATGGTCAATTATGAGGAGATTGCCCGGCTGTTAAAGGTGACGACGTTGGTCAGGAACAAGGCTTTGGAACCAGCTGATTCAGCAGCTATGTTTGAAGGTGTCTTACGGGGCATTGTGGGGTCACTTGATGACCCCTATTCCAATTATCTGAGTGCTAAAGAATATGAGGATCTGATTATTCATGTCCAGGGTGGCTTCGGAGGGCTGGGTATTTTAGTAGGGGTTCGGGATAATCAACTAACTGTGGGGGCCCCTCCCTTTAAGGGTACCCCAGCGGAAAGAGCCGGCCTGCAGGTTGGGGATGTGATTGTGCAAATTGACGAACGCCGGACCGAAGGGATGGATCTGGACACAGCGATTGCCCTGATGCGAGGAGAACCAGGGACTGAAATTCGGTTATGCATTGAACGAAAGGGAGAAAATGCCCTAATAGAAAAAACCTTGGTGCGCGAAATAATCAATATCCCTTCAGTCGAAAGCCAGGTTCTTGAACAAGACAAACGAATCGGCTATGTTCGGTTATATAGTTTTAGCGGGAATACCGCTCAGGAACTGAACGAATCCCTGAATAATTTGTTGGATCAGAAGGTTAAGGGATTGATTGTTGATCTGCGGAATAACGGCGGCGGTGATTTTTCAGTCTGCCTGGAAGTGGTTAATCACTTTGTGCCGCGGGGACCGGTGGTCAGGGTAATTGGTCGGGATAATCAAGAAGATATTTATGAGGCGGATGGCGGAAATCTGGGATTGCCGCTGGTGGTACTGGTTAACGATATGACGGCCAGTGCGTCCGAAATAGTGGCCGGGGCGATCAAGGATACTAATTCTGGAACCCTGGTGGGCACCAGAACCTATGGGAAAGGATTGGTTCAGGGAATCTACCCCTTAAGTGGCGGTGGCGGGGTTAAGTTAACGACGCATAAATACCTGACTCCCTCTGGCCATGATATCAATCAAAAGGGAATAGAACCCAACGTAGTCGTCGATATGCCGCCAAACAGTCAGCAGGATTCTCAATTAGCTAAAGGTATCGAAATTATTCAAACCCAGCTTTAATATTTTTAATCTTGCGCAGGCGCTGGCTCTTTTTGAGGAAAGGTGCTTGTGTTTTTATCAGGCGGACGGAGGCTGGAGGTGGGTTTATTGGAAACCCTCGGATTGGTATTACTCCAAGTGATTCAATTAAGTGGCACTATTCTGTCGTCCCCCATTTTTTGGATTGTGGTCGGAGTTATCGCTTATCAGTATGCCCGTATGGGACAGGTCAAAGCTTATTTATTTGGCATCAAGGATTATTCGGTAATTCGGGTTACCCTGGTTTCCACGCTATTAGGTATAGTGGCCGGTCTGTTTGGCAGTCTCTTAATGGTCCTTTTCGGGATTACCCTCCCGGAGGAAGGCCTTTATTATATTTTGCTCCTGGCGGTTTTACTGATGCTAATTCACCCGCGTTTACTTTGTTTTGCCTATGCCGGGGGTTTATTAAGTTTGACTTCGCTGGCTATTGGTTTTCCCAATTTTAATGTCCCGCACTTAATGGCCTTAGTGGCCGTTTTACACATGGTGGAGAGCATTCTTATCCGTTTGAGCGGTCATCTGGATGCACTGCCGATTTATACCCGAAATGCTGAAGGTCAGGGGATTGGCGGCTTTAATCTCCAGAAATTTTGGCCGGTACCCTTAATTGTGCTAACGATTTATGGCGGGACCGGGGGGGAGGGAACCGGTATTGCTATGCCTGATTGGTGGCCCCTGTTAAAACCCATTGGGTTAGATCCGGAGAATACCATCATCGGTTTAGCCCCGGCTGTAGTCGGGTTAGGTTACGGAGAGTTAGCCCTCACGGTTACCCCGGGTCAGCGCGGTCGACGGTCGGCCTGGACCCTGGGACTTTACAGCCTGATTCTATTGGGATTGGCTTTGATTGCCTCGTATTATTCATGGCTGAGCTGGGCTGCCGCAGTTTTTGCACCATTAGGGCACGAATTAGTGATCAACCGGTCCCAAAGGGAGGAGCTGGAGGGGTCACCCCGGTTTATTCCTTCCCGGCGGGGTCTTCGTGTTCTGGACGTGGTTCGGCCATCGCCAGCTTATACGGCTGGTTTGCGCAGCGGCGATATTATCAAGGAGGTTGGAGGAATTCCGGTAAGGTCAATGTTCGAGCTTACTCAGATCTTGAGCATTTCACCTAATCCGGTACCGATCAGTTTTTGGCGAATTGATGAATCATCTGATCAACAACCATCTGAGAAAATTCACTGGGGTCTGCTGCATCAAGTTCCCAAAACGGATATTGGAATCATTCCAGTGCCAGGGTATGAAGTAGATCGCTATCTGGATTTTCAGTCCTCGAGCCGACTTAGCCGCTGGTTAAGCCATTGGCTGCAAAAAAGAGTTAACTAATTTGCCCTGCTAATCTTTATCTCTTTATCTAAAAGGTGTATACTTTTTTCATATGGGGGTGGGGTAAATAAGCAGCTTTAATTGGCCTATGGCCTTAACATTTTCTCGCTTTTTGATGATACCAATTTTTGGCTGGCTATTTACGGAAAATCGATATTATGCCATTGTCGTAGTGCTTGTAGCTGGCTTAACGGACATGCTCGACGGCTATTTGGCTCGCCGGTTAGAGATGACTTCAAACTGGGGGAAATTGTTAGATCCTTTGGCAGATAAGCTTTTGCTCTTAACGGTCTTGTTTTATTTGGGTACTTATAATATCATCTCTTTGCTTTATTTTTATCTTGTCTTGGTGAAAGAATCGGCAATGGTTATCGGGGCCAGCATTCTGGCTTCGCGGGGACAATTCATCGGTGCTGATTGGCTGGGCAAAGCAACGACGATTGCTTTTTTTGGGGCGATTTTGTTGATTCCGTTAGAGTTGAAATTTGGCTATTTGTTTTTATATCTGGCCATCGGGTTAATGATCGCCGCTTTTATCAGTTATTTGTTTAAATTTCTTCACTGCGTGGGTCTGATCCTGCTAAGATAGTATTATGCAACGATCAACCTATTCAAAAACCCCAACCAACGGAAAGAAGGTTGGGATTAGTTTTCTAAGCAGGTTTGTTAAGATCATGTCTTGTTCTCAAGAAAGTTAAGTTATCATGGAAAACTGAGGCTAATGACGGTTCATAAGCCTTAAGGTTTTTGAAGTAGAGTTACTATTTGTAGTATGATAATTACGCCACAGACAATTCCCAGTGTCATGGCTATGAGTATTACCTGGAAAAGATCATACCGGACCTAAGTAATCGTCTGAATTTTAATCCAAGTGCTTTAATATAAGGGGGATAATAGTGTGGAACTGACGCCAAACGGAATGGCTATCTTTAATGACCGGTACGCGATGCGAAACGAACAGCGGGAGATTATCGAGACCCCTACCGAAGCGGTCAGCCGGATAAGCAACTGTGCTGCCCAGGCGGAAAAACCTGAAGAGCGGGAACTATGGGCTAGTCAATTTGCGGAGATCATTGATCGGCGCGATTTTGTTCCGTCCACCCCCATTTGGGCCAATATGGGCAAGCCGGACCGGCCCTGGCAGCCAGGAGCCTGTTTTGTCCTGGATGTGGAAGACAGTCTTGATTCAATGTATCAGACCTTAAAGGATTCGGCCTTAGTGTGTAAATCTGGCGGTGGCTTAGGCTACAATTTTTCCAAGATTCGACCAAAAGGGGATTTAGTGCGCTCCACCAAGGGACAAGCTAGCGGGGTTGTTGAACTGATTCGGCTCTATGATTCCAGTGCCGGGATGATTAAGCAAGGCGGGGTCCGGCGTGGGGCGTTTATGGGGATTTTAAACTGCGATCACCCGGAGGTCCGGGATTTCATCCGGGTTAAGCGCGAAGGCGGAATCGAAAACTTTAACCTGTCGGTCGGCGTAACAGACAAGTTCATGCAGGCGGTGCAAAATGACGAACTCTGGGAGTTGCGCTTTAATGGGGAAGTGCGGGATACCCTGCCGGCTAGGCAGTTATGGAACGAGATCATGGAAGCGGCCTGGGCTTGTGGCGATCCGGGCGTCATTTTTTTAGATCGGCTCACCGAAACCAATCCGGTACCGGTTAACCAGATCAATGCGACCAACCCCTGTGTGACAGCAGACACTTGGGTTTTCACGGCCAATGGCCCAAGACAGGTTAAAGACTTGATCGGTGGCCGTTTTACCGCAGTGGTTAATGGAAAACTCTTTCTCACGGGGGAAAAAGGGTTTTTTAAAACAGCCACCAAAGCGGTTGTCCGGTTACGGACTCAAGAGGGGTATACTTTACGCCTAACTACTGATCACTAAATTTTACGCGTGGCCAATAAAACACGCTATCGGATTGAGCGAGAATGGGTACCGGCAGGAGAACTTAAACCTGGTGATCAAATCCTCCTCCACAACCACCGGGATCTTGGCGAATGGCCGGGTCGATTAAACGAAGGAGAGGGCTATCTGTTGGGCCTTTTAATTGGCGATGGTACCTTAAAGAAGGAGACGGCGGTGCTAAGTGTTTGGTCCCAAGAGAAAGCAGT
>JAAZDI010000112.1 GCA_012512295.1 Syntrophomonadaceae bacterium | reverse complement strand
TCTATTAATTATGACCTTGTTGCGTCTGTCGTTGAATGTGGCTTCAACACGACTGATTTTGTCCGAAGCTAATGCGGGTGAAGTGATTAAAGCTTTTGGCAGTTTTGTTATTGGCGGAAATCCAGTGGTCGGCTTTATCATGTTTTGTATTTTAGTGGTCATTCAGTTTATCGTTATTACTAAGGGGGCTGAACGGGTCTCTGAAGTAGCAGCCCGGTTTACCTTAGATGCTATGCCTGGCAAACAAATGAGTATTGATGCGGATTTAAACGCTGGTTTAATTGACGATAAACAAGCCCGGCAACGGCGAGAAAATATTCAAAAACAAGCTGACTTTTATGGAGCAATGGATGGGGCGACCAAGTTTGTTAAAGGAGACGCCATTGCTGGAATAGTTATTTTGTTTATCAATATTCTGGGCGGTTTTGTTATTGGTGTGGTACAACATGATATGGAAATGACCGAAGCTCTGCATACATACACCATTTTAACTGTCGGGGATGGCTTGGTTACCCAGATTCCGGCTCTCTTAATCTCCACTGCTGCCGGTATTGTCGTAACGCGGGCTACTTCGGAATCACATCTGGGACAGGAGCTGATTGGTCAGATCTTAACCCGTCCGCAGGTCTTAATTATTGCTGCTGCTGTTTTGGTATTAATGGGGTTAGTCGGGCTGCCAGCCTTACCGTTGTTTGTCATGGCTGGTTTCTTAACTGTCATCTCGTTAAGTTATCAGCGGGTGCTCAAGCACTCGGTAGTTCAAGAAGCAGCAAAGGAAAAAGAACAGGAGATTGAAGAGATTAAAAAACCGGAAAATGTAATTTCTTTACTTCAGGTAGATCCAATGGAGTTAGAAATGGGTTATGCTTTAATTCCTCTGGTAGATGCCAATCAAGGCGGTGACTTATTGGATAGAGTAGTGATGATTCGGCGTCAATGTGCTCTGGAGTTAGGTTTGGTAGTCCCTCCTATTCGAATCAGGGATAATATGCAGTTGCGACCCAATAGTTATATTATTAAGATCAAAGGCGTCAAGGTGGCTCAGGGGGAAATAATGATTGACCATTACCTGGCTATGAGTCCCGGGATTGAGGATCCAAGCATTCAAGGGATTAATACCAAAGAGCCAGCTTTTGGCTTACCAGCCAAATGGATTAACTCGGCAATGCGCGAAAAAGCAGAACTATCCGGCTATACGGTGGTAGATCCTCCATCCGTGGTGGCGACTCATTTAACTGAAGTGATCAAGATGCATGCTCACGAGATCCTCGGACGGCAGGATGTTCAAACTTTACTGGATAATGTGAAGCAGAATTATCCGGCAGTGGTTAACGAATTAATTCCAGATATGTTATCAGTCGGTGAGGTTCAAAAAGTATTAGCCAATTTATTACGCGAGCGTGTCCCGATTAGAGATTTGGTAACCATCTTAGAGACTCTAGCTGACTATGCTCGAATAACTAAGGATATTGATGTGTTAACTGAGTATGTTCGTCAGGCTCTGGGAAGACACATTAGTAAGCTTTTTGCGAATGAGGATAATACCCTGTCGGTGATCACCTTGGATCCGGAAATTGAACAACTGATTCGCGATTCATTGCAAACCTCTGATTATGGAACCTTTGCTGCCTTGGAACCCCAACAGGCCCAGAAGTTAATCCAGCGGATTAGTCAACAGGTTGAACAGGCTGTGCAGCATGGACATCAGCCAATAGTTTTGTGCGCCCCGGTTATCCGTTTGTATCTTCGTCGTCTAATTGAACGAGTTATCCCAAATTTAACTGTACTTTCCTATAATGAGTTGGACCCTCAAATCGAAGTTCAATCAATTGGGATGGTGACGCTCTAATATGCAAGTTAAACGTTTTGTCGCCAACACTCTTCAAGAGGCGATATTAAAAGTAAAAAAAGAAATGGGAAAAAATGCGGTCATTTTACATACGCGTAAGTTTAAAGAGGGAGGATTTTTCGGCTTTTTTTCCAAAGAAATGGTGGAAGTGACCGCAGCCATAGATAATTCACCACTCACAGTTATTGAACCACCATAATCATCCAGACCGGAAATAACC
>JAAZDI010000111.1 GCA_012512295.1 Syntrophomonadaceae bacterium | reverse complement strand
TTTATTACTCATAATGCGACCGCATCATCCGAATACCTTATAAATTTTTAGGACTAATGTCCTGGGGTTATTTTTCCAATCTAAGCAGGAATTTTGACAGATGGTGTAGAATAATCTAACAAATTATATAAAATGTTGGTTTATTTCTCAGTAGCTTGTTAAATGTTACTTAATTAATAATTTATTTATTTTCTTAATTAAAATTTAAGATGCTAACGTATTGATAAAGGCAAACTCAGTGAAAACTGAGGACGCAAAACCACGGGCCTAAGGCATTATGCTAGGGTGGCCGGGTTGCCGAAGAAATAATTCTAATTTTTTAGAAGAGTTCTCTTCGGAGGACTCTTCTAATGTCTTGGGCGGTTTAAAGATTGATTATAAAATATTTATTCAATCAATTTGCGAAAAAGTGGGGGTGGTCAATAGGGTACGAAAAAAGCAGTGTCAAATTATCCAAACGCATCTATTCTCGAAATAGTATTCTAGTCAAATTATAATTTTGGAGGAGGCAGTTTTTAAATGAGTCAATTAATCGATTCCTTTCGTACTCTAGCTGAGTTTTTGGTCAATACATATGAAGGGGAATGTATTTACTTTACTACGGACTTGGAAAAGTATGATTTTGTTATGAGTAAAGGCCTTGACATACCCGGGATTCAGGTTGGCGAACGCTTGATAGAAGGCGGTAATCTGCAAAAATGCATTCGGGAGAACCGACCGCTTGAAGGGACCATTGAACGGGCTGTATATGGTAAACGACTCAAATTCTATATACGACCGATTGTCGAAGAGGGCGAGGTTAAGGGCTGTTACGGGGTCTATATCCATAAACTGCACCGGGTGGCCCGCGCTTTTCCTGACTTTGCCGGACCCTTGGCTGAAGCCTTCCCGGAAGGGGCATTTCTAATGGTGACTGACCTGGAGAAGGTCGTCTACCGTCAGGGATCTAAGAAGTTTGATATTCCAGCCACGCAAGTAGGGACTATATTAAAAGAGGATGGCATTGCCAAGGAGGCCATGCGCCTAAACCAGGGCTTAACCAAAGAGCTTGACGCCAGCCTTTATGGTGTTGCGACGCGCGGCACCAGCATTCCCCTGTATGACCCGGATGACAAGCAGCTGGTCGGATCGTTTGGCATTTATTTGCCGATGACCCTGGCTCACAGTCTGCAAGACCTGGCCATGAAAATGAACACCGGGGTACAAGAGATTGCCTCAGTCATGGAAGAGGTAGCGGCGGCAGCCAGTGATATTTCTATGAACCAGGGTCAGTTGGCGGAGCGAGTCAAAGAGGTTGCGAGTATTTCCGGCGAGATTAATGAAGTTTTGGATTTCATTAAGTCAGTCGCTGACCAGACTAAAATGCTCGGCTTAAACGCGGCGATTGAAGCGGCCCGGGCCGGTGAGCATGGCCGAGGATTTGGTGTGGTTGCTGAGGAAATCCGTAAACTGAGCGACCAGTCGAAAGAGACCGCGGACCGGATCCGTAAACTAATGAAAGAGATTAATGATCGGATTCAGGATGTTTCTGAGGCTTCCAATAGCAGTTTGAAACAAAGCCAAGAGCAGGCGGCCGCGACCGAAGAAGTCACCGCTTCGGTTATGGAGATTGGACAGTTGGCGGAGAAACTAACAGATACCGCCAAGTCTTTGTAAGATAGGGAGGTTATATCATGGATAGTATCCAAATGGTCGCTTTTCGTCTTGAGGATAACTATTTTGGGATTGATATTATGAAAGCCAAAGAAATAATGGGCCTAGCCCCGATCACTCAATTGCCTCTTTTGGCTTCTTATATGCGGGGGG
Organism: Syntrophomonadaceae bacterium; assembly: GCA_012512295.1. Classification (GTDB taxonomy): domain Bacteria; phylum Bacillota; class Ch66; order Ch66; family Ch109; genus JAAZDI01. Next base: position 826 of record JAAZDI010000111.1, on the reverse strand, counting down.
TAATTGATGTACGGGGCAAGGTCGTCCCAGTGGTCGATACTCGAATGAAATTAGGCCTAGGCAGCGGAGAAATAACGGATGAATCTCGCCTGTTGCTGGTGGAGAATAAGGGCAAAATTGTCGCCCTGCTGGTGGACGAAGTATCCGAAGTAATTACGCTGACCAGAGATCAAATCGAACCAATTGTCGGTATTGAGACCGGGTTTGGTTCAATTGACGGAATCGAGGGGATCGCTCGCTTAGATAATCAGCTTTTGATTTATTTAGATACAGATAAGTTGCTCTAAATATTACTAAATCCCCATGCCTTAAGGACACAACTACCTCTAACCTAAAAGAAAGATTACCCAAGAACCAGCAGGGATTTCTAATCCAGTGTCGAATTCCTTGTATTGGTTCTTTTTTATTTTTTATTTATTTGTCGAACAGGGGGCGAAGTGATGCGGCGGTCTAGTTGCCGGCGTGATCGTTATCGACAAATATTTACGCAGTGTTTTGATAATGAGCAATATTCAAACCGGTCTCAAATCAGGGTTGCTGTTTTAATGCTCCTGTTTTTAGGACTATCTTTAATTCCGGTCAATCCATTGGCCAAAGCAGCAACTCTGCCGGAAAAAATCAAGATAGGTGTGGTTACCGATAGTTCCAGTCTTGACTTTGGCGTTAACCAGGGGACTTATTCTCTAGTTGATGCGGGAACGGGTCGGACCATTGTTGATTCAATTGCTAAGGGAGACACCTTTCGGGCTCAATTAGAATTAAATACGGCGCACATTGGGATCTATCGCTATCTTAGCTCCCCTGGCGGAGAAAAGAGTTCTGTGGT
>JAAZDI010000110.1 GCA_012512295.1 Syntrophomonadaceae bacterium | reverse complement strand
TGGAAGCTGGCCGGCAGTTATATAACGCCTGTTTAGGCGAGGCCCTGAAACGAAAAGAACAGATGGTTAATTCCAAACTATATCGTCAGGCCAAAATTATGCCTGGTAGCACCGAATCTGAAAAAGACACCAGGTCAGCTGTTTTTAAAGAAGCCAGAAAGAAATACGGATTTTCTGAATACGCCCTTCACGGATACGCCACTCGAATCCGGAATTCCTGGATTGGTGAACACTTGGATTCGCAAGCTGCTCAAAAGATAGCTACCCGAGCTTATCAAGCAGTCGAAAAAACGCTAACTGGCGATGCAGATCGAGTTAGATTTAAACGCTACGGAGAGTTGAACAGTATTGAAGGCAAATCAAATTCAACTGGTATCCGCTGGCAGAATAAACAAGTCGTGTGGAAAAACTTAAAACTCAGCCCGATAATTGACTCAAAAGACCCGGTACTTAAACACGGCCTCAACAGCCGGGTTAAATATGTTCGTCTAGTTAAACGAATCATCGGCGGTCGGATCCGATTCTTCGTTCAGCTAATCTGTGAAGGCACCCCTTATCAGAAACCCCAAAATCAGATTCGAGAAGGGATTGTGGGGTTAGACATAGGACCTTCCACTATTGCCAGAATAAGCGAAACTGAAGCCATTTTAAGCCCCTTCTGCCCAGAGCTAGAAAGCCGGCAAAAAGAAATCAAACAACTGCAACGCAAACTGGACCGGCAAAGAAGGGCGAATAACCCGGATAACTATAACCCAGACGGGACAATCAAAAAAGGCCACCTGAAATGGCGTAAATCCAAACGCTACTTAAAAACTCAAAAACAGCACGCGGAAATTCACCGCAAACAAGCCGAATATCGAAAATCCCTGCATGGAAAGATGATTAACGAAATATTGCGAACTGGAAACCGAATTTATCTGGAAGAGTTGTCATATAAGTCATTCCAGAAAAACTTTGGCCAATCAGTTAACTTTCAAGGGCCGGGGACATTCGTCGCCCGGTTAAAGCAAAAGACTGAACGGACTGGAGAAGTAATAGAATTCCCCACTGGCCCAACCAGCCTATCCCAAACCTGTCAATGCGGGAAAAAAGAAAAGAAAAACCTGGCTAAACGATGGCACCAATGTGAATGTGGCGTTAAAGCGCAAAGAGACCTTTATTCCGCCTATCTAGCCCGGTATGTAGATCAAGATAAAACCGGGAAATGGCAGGTTGATTTGAAAAAAGCCCAAACCGACTGGCCGAAATACGAACCGCTGTTAACGCAAACGATCAAAAACCTTAAAACAGCCAACTACTATAAACCCACCAGCATGGGGATATAAAGCTCAAACCCTGGGCTATACCGACCCAAACCGGGCAGGGCGGAACCGTCCTGGCGAACGCGGGTGGCCCGATGCCGAACCAGCGAGAACCGAAAGGGAAACCTGGAGGGCTCCTTCGACCAAAAGGTAAGGACAGAGCTGGTCGTTCGCAAGAAGTTTTCTGGATGAAGCGAGATTCTGAGGCTCAGCCCAGGTTCGCCAGCTGAGAGAGGAACGCAAACAGGGAAATACTCATGGTAAGCCAATATGGGGTCTTAGAACCCCCTGGCTAATGTTATCTATACTCTTAACGAGAGAGCCTGTTAAAATAAGGCTCTCTCATTCTTTATATATTCACAACGTATATTTTGTTTCCTTATAAGAGGCAACAACTCAATCTTACTCCAGCGATTCGTAAAGTTTTCCCCGCAGTATTTTCAGTTCCTCTTTCAACCGCTTGTTTTCGGCCTCCAGTTCCTTGATTCGCTTGTTTTTCGCGGCAATAATGATGTCCTTGCTGGCATCGGTCATTTCCCGTTTTATCTGCTTCGGAGAAGGAGCGGCCGCCTGCTGCTTACGGAGGTTCTCGATGCGCTCCTTGAGCTCCTGGTGGGTGTAAAGATAGGACTTGCTCACCCCAGCCTTCAGAGAAACACTGTTGAAGTTGATTTTCTCCCCGGCTTTAATCAGCTTTTGGATTGCCTCGTCAACCTTTTTTACGGTTTCCTCGCTCTTACGCCTGGCGTGTTTTTTTATTCCTTCCGTGTTACGCTGGTGTTTGACGGACATTTAAACGTTCCTCCCCCACGTACTCCCGTCCCTTCTTGCCTGCCAGGTGACGGGTATGGCCATCTTTTAGAACGGCCAGAATCGCTTCGTAACGTTCCAGAAGGGCCTCGTTTTTCTCTACCCAGATGGTCCGGCCCTGGGCTTTGCCGCGCTCGATGACAGCCTTTACCTCCCTGATTTCCGCCTCAAACTGCGGGATAAAATCAGGGGTGGTGCACAAATTGCGGCAGGTCAGGCAGGGGTTCAACTGGTGCTTGCACTCCACTTTATTGGGCTTGAGGCAATAACCCAAAGGCGTCCTCACGGCGTCCAGGTTATAGCGGATATACTCCCATTCAATTAGGTTTTCGTTCTCGATTTCGGAAGGGGCAATCTTCACAGGCTTACCCGTGGGGTCAATCCGGAAAAGGCCGTTCTTAGTAGCTTCCTTCCAAGACTTCCGCATGGTGGTATCGAGAATCTTGGCGTAGCGCAGGGTCATTTCCGGGGAAGCGTGAGCCATCCACTTTTGGACATGAAGAATATTCATCCCGTTGTTAATTAATTCAACGCCTTTGGTGTGGCGAAAAGCGTGGTTGCGAAAATGGAATAACCGACCCTGATCGTCTACGATGTTGCATTTCTTGGCCAAGCGGTTGAGAGCTTCTCTAATTACCGCCCCTTCTGGTGGCCGGCCCTTGCGTTTTCCATTCAGACGGACAAACAGTAATTTATTAGGGTTGTTTTCCGGCGTGCTTTTTTCTTTCACATCATCAACTACGGCTTGAACTACCGCAGCCACCTCATCGGTAATAGGGACACGGTGATTTAATACTTGGGTTTTAAGAATATCGCCACAGAGCCACCAACCCTGAGCAGTACGATCCAGACATTTATCATAACGTAGATTCAGGATGTCAGATATGCGCCAACCTGTAGCACGGAGCAAAATAACGACGGGGATATACTCCGGTGGTGCCAACTGTTCTAAATTATCTTCTAATTGTTTCAGGACCCCTTCAGAAATAAATTTAATATCTTCTTCTGACCGCTTGGCTAACTTTGGAAAATCTTCCTTGAACAACAGTGAAGAGTGTGGTTTTTCTGGCGCCTCAGGATACTCGGCCCGCTGGATATGATCAAAAAAAACCCGCAGGCTAATTAGGCATTCACGATGTTGTTTTTGCCAGTCTTTTGTGTATGACCGGTACCACACTAAGTAATTCTCTATATCCTTTCGGGATAAACTCTTTAGATCTTGCCAATGAGGATATTGCTCATGAATAAAACGCAGGAACAAACGTATGGCCATTAAATCTGTTGCACATTGGGCATATGACCGGACACCTACACGCGCCTTTAGGTACCTTTTAGCCAGAGTTCGGAAGGGAATGGGAATGTTTTCGAAAGAAAGAAGGTAATCGGCCCTATTTTGAGTATATTTCGCTCCCGATATTTTTCGCATATCCCAAACGTCTTTTACAAATTCTTCCCGGTCGTCGTAGAAGTTGACTATAAACTCATATACCTGTCGTACTAAAGTTTCATAAGTATGACTGGACAAACGGCTTTTATTAACTGAAAATCCTTGGTCAATCAGATAAGAACGCCACCTAATCATAGCCTTTTCTCTTTCTAGCTCTGCAAAACTTCTGATCCCGGGGTAAGCTTGTACTAGAAAAGTGGCTAGGCGGTTAAGATGACTTCCATAGCTAGTAGCTGTTTGTAGCTGTAGGGTATGTTCTTGAAGGCGGCGAACTAAAAAAAACTTAATTTCCTCCTTGATACCTGGTTGTAAACGGGAAAAGTCAATAGTTTTACTGGTTGATGTCGATTTTTTAGTCCGAAACTCATCAAAAATGTGGTCGGTAATATCCCATTGATCATTTTCCCAGTAACCTTTTAGGGTTTCCTTAATCTCCTGCCATTTTGCCGGTGTCGGGACCGTTCTGTAAACTGTGATCACTGTTCAGAGCCCTCCTTTTGCTGCCGTTTAAAGCGCATTTTTTCCTCTGCCTTCTCCCAGTCCTGGCGCAGGTCTTCGTCACTCGGGTGCAGGTAAATTTGCATGGTGGTCTGAACATGGGCATGTCCAGCACGTTTTTGCAAGTGTTCCGTTTTCCAACCGGCCCGGCGCAGTTCGGTTAAGGAACTATGTCGGAGTACATGGGGGCTGACGTTTATCCCTGTTTTGGCCTTTAGCCTGCGGAAAAGAGAAGCAACATCCTGGTATTCCATGGGCCAGTGCTTGTTTTCCCCAGACAGCTTGATAAAAACATGGTTTGTATCCACTTCATCTGTGTGGTATTCGGCCACGTAATCGAAAAACAGGTTGATTAAATCCGGGGAAACGTCCACCGTCCGGGGGCTACAGATGGTCTTGATCTCAGCAAGATTAGGGAGTTCGCCCCTGTCTCGGATATGTATTTTTCGGGCATCGGGCTCAAAGTCTTCCAGCCACAGGGCCAGGGCCTCACCAATGCGCATGGAGCTTTCCCACAAAAGCTGGATTAAAAATTTATCCCGTAAGTTTGAGCAGGCGTCAATTAATTTGCCCACCTGCTCTTTGGAAATGGTCTTGGGCCGGGAACGGCGAACCTTAATTTTTAAAATCTTGCCCGGGTACTCCTTGTCCTTGTTGATGTGGTAGAGGAAGTCCTTAAAGCCTCGTCTGTTCCCAGGGATGGTCTTTTTTAGCCTCTCAGAAAGCTGTACGCTGTAGTCTTCGTGCCGCATGAGGTAGTCGTAGAAATTGAGGACCGTGGAAATTACGGTGTTCACGGTGGCCGGCCCGCGGGGAGACGTTACGGGTGTCGCCGGGATTACTTTCAGGTTCCCGTAGGGATTTTGGAGCCAGCGCATGAAGGCGGCCATTTCGTCGATGCTGATTTTACGGTAATCCAGCCCCTCCTGCTCAAGGAATTCGAAAAAGAGTTTCAAATGCTGGCAATAGGCGCGGAGGCTGTTCCGGGCAGCCCCACTGTTATCCTTAAACTTGACGAACTGCACAACAGGAAGGACGGGTTCACTATTTGAGTCAACTAACATATATCGAGTTTTTCCTTCGGAAGTTGTGATCGTTTCCACCCTCATTGGGGAATACCACCATCCAAAGCAATGTTTTCTATATTATACTACCAGTACTATATTAACAAAATATATTTAAATAGTTTTTTAGGAAGAAAAATAGGGATAAACCCTTTCGTAGAATACCATAAGGTCTATCCCTTGCCTTAGTGCATTTAACTTTAGCCATGGGGAGGTTCAGAAAATGATCTTGAAGATAGACAGTTTGTCTCCCAAATCAAGTCCTATATGACCAATATTAAAAAGTATAAACTCTGCGCACTGCCTCGACAAACTCCTGGACTTTCTGTGGGTCAAGGTACCCCTCCCGATTGACCCCGCTAAACACGTCCACCCCATAAGGCTCCACCTTCTGCAGGGCATTAGCCACGTTCTTCGCTTGCAGCCCGCCGGCCAGGATAAATGGCCGGGGCCAGACTACATCTCTGATCTGGCGGGCGATCGCGAAATCCGCCACCTGACCAGTTGAGCCTACCTTGTTTTTCTGAGCACTGTCCAGCAGGATCGCATCAGCCCCGGCCTCAAGATAAGCCGCGATCAGGTTCTTTAGGGCGTTGTCGAGCTGGAAACTGCCTGCATCTGGTTGTTTGCCCACATTGCTGGGGCAGCTTGACCGGATTTTGTACTTATGGTCGTTGTGCTGGGAGTCATTATGTTTGTGGTCGCTATGTCTGAGGTCGCTGTGCCCGGGGTCGTTGGGCCCGGGGTCGTTGGGCCTGAGGTTATAACGATTGACATCAAGAAGCTGCTCTCCCTGCAGGTGCAGGGTCTTAATTATTTTTACCGACAGTCTTTGCTTGAGGACCGCTACCTCCTCCGGTCTATTAAACCCATGGAGCTGGACCGCACTGGGGCGCACATAATCCACCAAACGGCAGACTTCCTCAATTTCTTCCTCCGTCAAAATCAAGACGCTGCTCATCAAGGGCGGGACTAGAGCACTCAGTTGCCGGGCTTGCTCCCGAGAGAGGTTGCACGGCAGGGGCTGACTGACCTCAGTAATGAGGCCAATCGCGTCTACCCCGGCCATGGCCAGCAGTTCGATATCGGCTTCCTGTCGGCTGCCGCACACCATGATTCTGGTCAATGGAATCTCCTCCTGGCTTGAACAAAACTAGCGACTGTCCTCGTCGGGTCAGCAGCAATGAGAAAAGCGGTTCCCGCCAGGACCGCATCCGCCCCGGCTGTTAATGACCGCTGCACATCCTCAGGGCCCTGGTGAGCACTCTCACTCAAAATCAAGGCCTCGCCAACCACCGGCCGGTAAGCAGCAAGCATTTCCTGATTTAACCGAATCAGGTCTTCCCCCATCTCCAACTCGTCAATATTTTTGTTGTTTATCCCCACTAATCGGGGAGGCCTTGCTAAGTTAGCCAGATATGGCAGATCTGCCGGCCCCCTGGTCTCGACCAGGGCCAACATTCCCTGCGCATGCACATACTGCAATAAATCAGGCAGTTGCTCTTTCACTAAATGGGCGGTCAGCAGAAGGGTAACCCGGCGCCGCCAGGCCGAATTAACCGCTGATACCAGTTTAGCGTAATAATCAATCTGTTCCCGAGCTAAGATAAAGTCCTTAATCAACAAGGGTAAGGATGTTGCCTGTAATACGGCCGGTATATCCATTTCCGGCTGCCCGCCGAAATGCTTGCGCTCCGTGACCAGCGAAATCCCCGAGGCCCCGCCGGTCTGGTAACAGCGGGTCAGGGAGGCAGCATCCCGCTCATCCCGACCCAGTTTATTAGCCAGTTTGGGGATCACCCGTTTAATCTCAGCGACAACTGGGACAATGCCCTTTTGGCGTGAATAGGCAAGCGATTCCCAAAGATTCAGAGTCAATGCAGTTCCCCCCTCAAGGCGCGCGTTTTACTTTGGATTTCGTGAAGTTTAGCCAGTGCCTGGCCCGAGTCCAGAACCTCCCGCGCCAGAGCGACGCCTTCCGCTAGAGAACCAGCTTTGTCAGCCACGACCAGGGTGGCGGCGGCATTCAAAAGCAGCATATCCCGCTTGGGTCCGGTTTCTTTACCCGTAAAGAGATCCAGGATGACTTGAGCGTTGTATTCCGGGCTGCCGCCCCGAATTTCATCTATCGTACAGCGTTTAAAGCCGAAATCTTCGGGAGCAATCGTGTAATATTCGATCCGGCCGTCTTTGATCTCAGCGATCTTTGTTTCCCCCACCAGCGCAATCTCATCTAACCCATCCAACCCGTGGACCACCATGGCGTGGGTTAACCCTATTTCCAGACCGACCTCCGCCACCTGTTCGACTAGCTGCGGCTGATAAACCCCCAGCACGTGTCGTCTGGCGTCAGCCGGGTTGATCACCGGCCCGATAACGGTAAAGAAGATGGTCTTAATCCCTAGTTCATGCTCCGGGCCAAAAACTTTCATCATTACCGGGTGAAACCGCGGGGCATATAAAAATGAATAGCCCACTTCCTCGATTAACCGTTCAGCCTGCTCCGGTTCCAGTTCGACCGGTATACCCAGGGCTTCTAAAACATCGGCACTGCCAGAAGAGGAGGAAATTGACCGAGAGCCGTGTTTGGCGATCTTGACTCCGGCGGCAGCCGAAAGCAGGGAGTTAGCGGTACTGACATTAAAGGTAGTCAGTCCGCCGCCCGTTCCGCAAGTATCAGTAAGTTCGCCGTTTACCTTCGGCTTTATGGCCACGCAAGCGCGGCGCATGGCCCGGGCAATACTGGCTATTTCCGCGGTGGTCGGACCCTTCATCAGTAGGCCCATCAGAAACCCGGCCACCTGAGTGGTTGGAAAACGATCCTCTTTAATCCCAAAGACCACCTCATCAATTTCCCCTTGATTTAATTCAGCATTCTGACTTAGTTTTCTTAAGATATTCTTCATGCCATCCCTCTCCTTTACGATAAATTTGATTTGTCCCTTATCGGGAAATGTCCGGGTTGTGGTAACGAAGAGAGAAGGTAGCTGGCTGGCAATTCCGCTCGCGCAAAAACGGAATCAATTGAGGCTGGCTAAATATAGAAGCGGCTAGAAGAGAGAATCCGGTTCGTACCGAAAAACAAAACCAGCACTAAGCCCCAGTGCTGGTCGGATGTTCTTAGAATGCCTCATCTCGACTCAACTCAGCTCAGCTCTACTCTGCTCAACTTGTTATCCACTTGTCTCAGCTTTGCTCATCTAGGTGATACTTCTTTTCTATATTTGAATATATCACCCTTCGTTTCTGGCTGTCAATAATTATCCGCGTATATTTCAAAGCAGTGTGATCTGAAGCATCGAATAGACCTTCCCCCAACACCGTTTCTACGTTATGTCCTGTCTCAACAAAAATAATGCGGAACCTAATAGTGCATATGGGGACAATAATAAAGCACATTCTAATTTCATTCTCAAAAATTTACCTTTTGCTCAAGTTTTCGCATTAGGTGGTGTGATCAATAAATAGAATAAGGCTACTACTAGCATGAAAATATAGTACTTCTTTGAAAAAAATGTATGTCATTAATTCAGTAGGGTGTAAATAGCTTCGAAAATGACTTGTGCTTTGAACGCTTCAACAGGCTTAACCATGCTTCCAGGCTTCTATGACACATCTTTGACACAAATTTCTGATAGAGTGGACACATATACAGGAGGTATTGTGCATGCCCGATATTCTGATCGTTGAAGATGAACACGCAATCGCCAATTTAATACGCATAAGCCTTAATGACGAGGGCTATCGCTGTACCTGCGCTTTTGATGGAAAGCAGGCCGCTGACATTATTGAAGGAGGAAATTTCGACCTTATTTTGCTTGATATTATGCTGCCGGAATTTAACGGCTATGAGTTGCTCGAATATATTAAACCGCTTGGAACACCCGTGATCTTCATTACCGCCAAGGGCACGGTCAATGATCGAATAAAAGGGCTTAAACTCGGAGCGGACGACTATATCGTAAAACCATTCCAAATCGGTGAACTATCCGCACGGGTGGAAGCGGTTTTACGCCGATCCGGTAAAAGCGAAAAACAATTATCTTTTCGTGATGTTTTTATCAACACTGATTCGCGGCAGGTAAAAAAAGATAATCAGATTATTGACCTGACCGTTAAAGAGTTTGATTTGTTGGTTGAACTTGTACGCAATAAAAATGTGGCGCTCTACCGCGAGCGTCTCTACGAAAAAGTATGGGGAGAAGAGTTTACTGGGGAAACGCGGACACTGGACTCTCACATCCAACGCTTAAGAAAAAAGCTCGGTTGGGAGGATTGCATCAAAACCGTCTTTCGCATTGGCTACCGATTGGAGGGATAGAATCTGAGGCTGTTCGCCAAAATATTCCTTTGCGCAACGCTTGTATTAAGTATGGCACTCTCACTTTCCGGCTATTTGCTGATCACTTCATCCTACAAAAACGCGATCATTCGTGAAACGGAACGCGCGCTTGACGAGTACCAGTATAATAAATTTTCCGTCCAGGCGGCACTCCTTCTAAACGCGGACAGCTTTCAAGATGCGTTTCCCTTCGATTACAGCAGCCAGGCGGCCCTTTTTGCAGAAGATAAATCCCTTGTTTTCTCGAGCCTGCCGTTTGAATCTCATTTTGAGATACTTGATCTGGTATCTGACGATACGGTGACATACCGCGTCGAGCAAATAGGTTCAAAGCAATATATCATGGTCTGCGGTAAACTTGTTCAAAATGGAAGAACGCTCTATTTATTAGTTGCGTCGGACATAAGCTCGATAAGCAGGCAAAGTGACGAAATGATTCAAAACTTTGGACAAGTGTATTTTATTACTCTTGGCATCAGTATGCTTCTAATACTTGTATTTTCCGCATTGCTTACCCACCCGATCAAAAGGCTGACAAGGGCATCTGCGCAGATTGCAAGCGGTCATTACGATAAACGGCTGCCTGTTTCCGGGGGTGATGAAATTGCCGAACTTTCCGAGAGTTTTAACATAATGGCAAAGGCCATTGAGGATAAAGTAGAGGAACTATCCGTAAACGCCCAGCAAAAAGAAGACTTCGTCGCAAATTTTGCCCATGAACTCAAGACCCCTCTCACCTCGGTGATTGGGTATGCGGATATGATTTATCAAAAAGATTTGTCGCGTGATGATGTGAGAAACGCCGCGAGATATATCATAGATGAGGGTTTGCGTCTAGAAGCCTTATCAATAAAACTTATGGATTTAATCGTGTTGAATCGTGAGGATTTTATTTTGACAGAAACGCCTGTTAAAGAGTTACTAGATAACATCACTCAAACTGTAAGGCCCTTGCTTTTGGATATGAAGATAGAATTGCTCTATGAAACAGATCACGCTTATATCAAAGTTGATTATGACTTATTCAAAACCCTTTTATTAAACCTGATTGACAATTCCATTAAGGCAGGCAGTACAAAAATCAAAATTTCCGGCAAACGGTACGGTAAGCACTATTGCTTAGGTGTCGCTGATAACGGGTGCGGGATCCCGGCTCATGAAATAGAACGTATCACCGAAGCGTTCTATATGGTGGATAAATCCCGTTCGCGTAAGCAACACAGCTCGGGATTGGGGCTTGCCTTGGCGTCAAGGATTGCCGCAATCCATGGCACAACTCTCAAATTTGTCAGCGAGGAGCAAAAAGGTACCTTAGTTGAAATAAATCTGCTCTGCGAGGAGGTCTAAATTGATGAATAAGCAAGGGATATATACAGCTGTGGGTATTACGCTTTCACTCATGATAGCCTTTGGCGGGTGGATACTGACAAATACCCTGCTCGATAAACAGGAAACCGTGCTGCTTTCTAAGACTGGGAGCATCTATGTTCCAGCGGGATTGAAAACTACGGCTGGGTCGGCCAATGATGCGAATTCAAACTTACCTCCAAAAACCAAGACAGAGCTCCTACCTAATGAAACAAAGCTGGAAGAAGGGGTGATGGCCAAGATATTAGCCAACTGGAACGCTCCCCAAAGCTATGCCCGGCCACATGATCCGGTTGAGGGTCAGCTCAACATGGAGCAGGCTATTACTGCGGCAAAAAATGGATTATCATATTTCAGTACCCAGGGGATCATTCCACCGGAACTGCTGGAAAATGAATTTACACGTACTAAGGCTTCTCTTTGGGAGAATCATCCGGCATTCAAAGAGAATCCATCGGATCCGCGGGTCAGGGTAAGCATAGAACTGCCACCAGCATACAGTTATTGGGTAATCACGTTTGACAATGAAAAACTTAATGTGCGGCTGATGCTCAACGCTGTAAC
>JAAZDI010000010.1 GCA_012512295.1 Syntrophomonadaceae bacterium | reverse complement strand
TTCCTGCAGTACTTTGAGAAAAGGTTTGGAGACGGAAACTATCCCTTCAAAAACCTCCGGGCGGCGAAAGCCTTTCCAGCCTTCTCGTTTTTGGATATCCAATAAGTCAAGGAGACGTCGTCGTTCCAGGGCCCGATCTAAAGCAATCAGCAATTTGTTGCGGGAAATTGGTTTGACCAAATAGTCATAGGCCCCGAGACGCATCGACCGGACCGCCATCTCGACTTCTTCAACGGCCGTTACCATAATACATTCAGTTTCCGGACTATAGGCTTTAATTAATTCCAGGACCTCAAGACCGCTCATCCCCGGCATAGTAAGATCAATCAAGGCTAGATCAACAGCGCGCTCGGTAATCAATTCAATAATCCGCTCCGGTTTATCTAATAACAAAATATTTTTATAGCCGGCTGTCATTAAGCCGCGCCGAATACTCTCGAGAAAATGCGGTTCATCGTCGATTACCAAAATTCGGCTGTCCATGGTCGTCACCTCTATTTTTATCTACTGCTCGGAATATACAGGGGGATAGGCTTACTGTCCCAGGTTTACTGTCCCGGGTTCACTGTCCCGGGTTGTCCGCTGCTCCCAAATACTAACGCTTGTTGTGTTAGCTCAGTCGGCTATCTAAGCTGAGTACGATAAAGATGAGAACGCTAAAATTGATGCATACGCCAACCGCTGATCTATGTTAGAACATAGCGATTGATTCATCATGTTCCATGTTCAGATGATGCTGTATTGCATCATGCGATTAAGCTTATTATTTTGAATTATACCATAAATGACAGGTGGTGAGGGGTGAGGGGTAAAAACCTTGATTAGATAAACCACAAGAAAGACGAAGAACGCAGGATGAAACGTCAATTATATAGAATGAGGCGTAAGTTTATAAAAAATACCCCTGATTTGAAAAATCAGGGGTATTTTTACGTGTGATTGGTGCTATTAATGTACTTCTATTATTAGAATTTCTAGTTATCACTTACTAGTTATCGCTTACATTGGAGGCATTCCGCCACCCATTTGCGGCAGCATCTTTTCTTCTTCTTTCTTCTCCACGATCAGGCACTCGGTAGTCAGCAGCATCGCCGCGATACTAGCGGCATTTTGCAGAGCTGAACGAGTAACCTTAGCTGGGTCAACAATACCAGCGGCAATCATGTCTTCGTATTGCTCAGTCAGGGCATTGTAGCCGATTCCGACCGGGGTAGCTTTAACCTTTTCAACAACTATGGAACCTTCAACGCCAGCATTATTAGCGATCTGCTTGACTGGCTCTTCGAGTGCTTTCTTAACAATCTTAACCCCAGTCAGTTCATCGCCTTCAGCTTCAATGTTATCGAAGGCAGGCAGTATGTCGACCAGCACGGTTCCACCGCCGGCCACAATCCCTTCTTCAACGGCTGCACGGGTAGCTGATAGAGCGTCCTCCATGCGGTGTTTCTTTTCTTTGAGTTCGGTCTCGGTCGCTGCGCCAACCTGAATAACTGCCACGCCGCCGGCCATCCGGGCCATCCGTTCTTGCAGTTTCTCCCGATCATACTCAGAGGTAGCTTCTTCAAATTGATTCTTAATGGTGACCAGCCGAGCCTTGATGCTGGCCTCATCACCGTAGCCGTTGACGATAATGGTTTCTTCTTTGGTAACCTTAACTTTGCCTGCTCGGCCCAGCATGTCGAGCGTCGTATTTTCTAACTTACGGCCGAGGTCTTCGGTAATAAACTGACCACCGGTTAGGATACTAATATCTTCCATCATCGCTTTACGCCGATCACCGAAGCCCGGTGCTTTAACCGCGACACAATTGAAGGTGCCCCGCAGTTTGTTGAGAACCAAAGTAGCCAAGGCTTCGCCCTCAACATCGTCGGCGATTAAGAATAGAGGTTTACCAGCTTGGACGACTTTTTCCAAAACCGGAAGAATATCGGCAATTGCAGAAATCTTTTTGTCTGTAAGTAAGATATATGGCTCCTCCAGCTCTGCTACCATTTTTTCGGAATCAGTGACCATGTACGGAGAGATGTAGCCACGGTCAAAGCTCATCCCTTCAACTACTTCCAGGGTGGTGGCCATGGTTTTGGACTCCTCGACAGTAATGACACCATCGTTGCCCACCTTATCCATCGCATCGGCAATCAAGTCACCGATAGATTGGTCGGCCGCTGAAATTGAAGCAACCTGAGCAATCGCCTCTTTGCTTTCAATCGGCTTGGCTAGCTTGCGAATTTCCTCAACCGCTACAGCAACCGCTTTTTCAATTCCCTTTTTCATGATAATCGGGTTAGCCCCAGCGGCCACATTCTTTAAGCCTTCCCGAATAATCGCCTGCGCCAAGACAGTGGCGGTAGTCGTTCCATCGCCAGCGATGTCATTAGTCTTGGTGGCCACTTCTTTTAATAGTTGAGCCCCTAAGTTTTCGAAGGGATCAGGGACTTCAATTTCTCGGGCAATGGTTACACCATCATTGGTGATGGTGGGGGAACCGAACTTTTTCTCCAAAACAACATTGCGGCCTTTAGGCCCAAGGGTGATTCGAACTGCATCAGCCAGGGCATTAACTCCGCGCTCTAAGGCCTTGCGGGATTCTTCCTGGAACAAAAGGTCTCTTGCTGGCATGTAGTGCTTTCCCTCCTCGATAAATTAATTGAAAGGTTTTCGGACTTTTCGTTTTAGATATTTGTCTTTGCTGACTAACGTTCGATGATAGCCAGGATGTCACGCTCACTGAGGATCAGGTATTCTTCTCCGGCATCTTTAAATTCAGAACCGCCATACTTGGAATAAACAACCCGGTCGTTCACCTTTACTTCCAGGGGAACCCGAGTGCCATTCTCGAGCAATCGACCTGAACCAACGGCGATAACTATGCCCTCCTGAGATTTTTCCTTGGCCGTATCTGGAATGACGATACCGCCTTTAGTTACCTCTTCCATCTCCAGGGGTTTAATAACGACTCGGTCACCTAATGGATTTAGCTTCACTCTTCATTACCTCCTTTTTAAAAAAAGCTGTTTTGAATGCAGGTTTATTGTTGTTAGCACTCACTTCAATTGAGTGCTAACATCTGACTATAATATTAGGCAAGAGAGAGAGAATTTGCAAACCCATCCGATCCTAATTTTCCCCGAAAAACACTGGATTTGGGATTTTCATCTGAATTTTTTCTTCCTCTCTTCTCCTACCTTAGCCATTCTTTTATTTACGAGTTTTGAGTTTATGAGTAAATTTGCTCTGTTAACGCTAATTTTTCCTCTGCCTATGAATATTACCAATAGTCAACAATATTATACATTTATGTTACTTAATGTTCAAATTCTTCGGCACATTCCTGCGCGTCACCCCGTAAGATCTCCAGACCATGAGGCAAGGCGGGCATAATGGCTTTAAAACACTCCCGCGCCGCCTTGGCACTACCGGGCAGGTTTATGATCAGACTGCGCCGCCGAATCCCAGCCACTCCCCGGGATAACATGGCTCTAGGAGTAATCTTCATGCTTTCCATCCGCATCGCTTCCGCCAGCCCGGGTGCTCGGCGTTGAATAACTGTCATCGTGGCCTCTGGAGTGATATCGCGGGGACTAAAACCGGTCCCACCGATGGTCAAAACCAAATCAATCTTTTGATAATCAACCATATCAATCAGTTTTTCAATTATTACTTCCTTTTCGTCCGGTACGACAAGGTAAGATACAACCTCGCCCCCGATCTCCCGCACCAGTTCCTTAAGCAGGGCTCCGCTCTGATCCTCCCGCTCTCCCCTTGACCCCCGGTCACTGCAAGTCAAAAGCCCCACTCGAATGGGGGGGATCACCTCAATCGCATCCCCTACCTTCACTTCGCCTTCCTCCAAGACACGAATAAAAATTCCTTCCCGAGGCATGACACAGTCTCCCGCCTGGTAGTAAATAGCACACCGATCATGACATTCTTTACCAATTTGGGTTACCTCACCCCGGGCCCGTTCCCCGATGCGCAGCCGAGTGCCAACTGGCAAAGCTGACAAATCAATCCCTTCCGTAGTCAGGTTCTCAGCAAAATCTCCCGGGCCGACATCCAGACCTTTGGCCTGCATTTTGCGGATACTCTCCATCGCCAAAAGACTAACCTGACGGTGCCAGGGACCAGCATGGGCATCTCCTTCCAGGCCATGATCCACCACCAGACGTCCCTTCCCCACATTGGTCTTGCGTTCTCCCTTGTTAATACTGGTACAAACTGCTACAATGCGTCCCAAACTTCTTCCCCCCCTCTTTTATAGTTACCGCTTTTACCACCGCTTTTCTCTACTAACCGTAGATTAGTGATGACCATTTCCCGATCAACGGCCTTGCACATATCGTAGATGGTTAAAGCTGACACAGAGGCAGCGGTTAAAGCTTCCATTTCAACGCCGGTTTTGCCAGTTGTTTTCGCTCGGGCTTCTAAATGGACCGTACTTTCTGGTTCATCAAACCAGTAGTTAACGTTGATACTGCTGATAAATAAGGGATGACACATGGGGATGAGTTCGCTGGTCCGTTTGGCCGCCATTATCCCGGCCACCTGAGCTACGCCCAAAACATCTCCCTTAGGC
>JAAZDI010000109.1 GCA_012512295.1 Syntrophomonadaceae bacterium | reverse complement strand
TATTATTTAGTCTGGTAGAGGATGCCCCATAATGCATCTTCTACCTCAAAAAAATATCACTGGGTGACATTTTTACTGAATAAAGAAGACTAGTTTTAGGTGACATTTTCACTGAATATTGACACATTATTTTGCCGGAATTCGACAATATAAGTGCTCTAATTTCATTATAATAATCTCAATGGCAGGAGGAATCTTGAGACGAATAACGAATACTTTTTCGCAAATATTATATGGGGGGTGAGTTAATATGAGAAAAGAATCAACCGCTGCTGCGGCAATACACCACCTAGTTTGGCCGATTTGTCTAATTGGTGCTAAACACAGAGGAAAACATAATGTTATGACCGTTGCCTGGGTCACCCAGGTATCTGTGGATCCACTCCTACTAGTTGCCTCAATTTCACCAACCCGCTATACCCATGATATGATTGTTCACTCCGGCGAGTTTATGCTTAGCATTCTTACGTCGGAGCAAAAAGATATCTCATCTTTTTGCGGTTTCCGCTCTGGACGTGATATAGATAAAATAGCTCATCTAAGACTAAAAACTGTTCCAGCTTCAGTGATTGGGGTTCCCCGTCTGGCGGATTGCCTAGCCAACTTAGAATGCAAGGTAGTTGATCGGCACCTGGTCGGGGATCATACTCTTTTTGTTGGCGAAGTGGTAGCAGCAGACATTGCCGAACAGAACCTACAACCCTTGCTGATGTGCCAGGGCAAAACGCTAAAACTTGCAGTTAATTAACTTTCAGCTATAGGATTGGGCCATTGCGACTATCTCACCAAAGGGCTAGATCACAGGTCCTTAACCAAAACAACTATTATTTTAGGAAAGTCCCTGCATCAGAGGGACTTTCTTCTTTTAATATTTTAACATTTAAATTAACACAGGCCAGAGTTAACTTCTTATTTTCTTTTATAACAAAACCTTCCTAATAGCCTTTAAAAACTGGAATTCTTTTTTCCCGGGCCGCGGCTAATCCCTCCTTCATATCTTCTGTAAACGAACAGATAACCTGGGCGGATGATTCATAGTCCAGGGCACTTTCTAGATCTGTATGCAATCCGCGATAAATAGACTTCTTGAGGAACCGGGCAGGTACTACCGGATTTTTAGCAATCCGTCTTGCTAGATCCAAAGAGAACTCCATAAGTCTCTCCGGTTCAACCACATGATTGACTAATCCAATTCGAAGGGCTTCCTGGATATCAATTGGATCACCTGTCAGACACATTTCAAAGGCTTTCGCTGTCCCTATCAAGCGAGGCAATAAATATGAAGTACCCATGCCAGGATGAATACCGATCTTAATAAAAGACATTGTCATCTTTGTATCAGTACTGGCTATTCGCATATCGCAAGCCAAGGCTAAACAAAGAGCAGCACCTATTGTATGTCCCTTAAGAACCGCAATCGTTGGGATATCCAAGTCTCGGACAGAGAGGAATGTTTTGTAATATTTGATAATATTAGCTTTGGCTTGAGCTGGTGGGGCCTCAAATTGATCGAAAGTTGATTGCAGATCTCCACCAGAACTAAAGGAAGATCCCTGACCGGTAATGATTAGAACTCTAGCCTCCAGGTTATTCTTAATTTGGGCTATTGCCTCACTAAATTCTTTTCCCAATTCCATGGTCATCGCATTCTTTTTTTCCGGTTGGTTAAGGGTGAGTGTGACTATTCCGTCCTGTTGATCTAATAATAAAGTTTTAAACTGCATTGTTTTCCGCTCCTTTATAAGTTTAGTGCACTAAGTTGTATATTTTTCTTTATAACGCAAAAAATTCCTTCCAGGTAAAAAATATTTCAATTTTTTATATTTTTGAACAAATTTACCCCTCGCATCAAACTCGAATAAACATCTGCTTTAGGGGATTAGTATTTATAGATGAAACAACCTTAGATCTAATTTAATAAAATCAGGTTTAATAAAATCAGGCAACGAAATGTGGTACAGGAGCTATCTTTAATTGATCGTACTGGTCTATTCGCATATCGCAAGCCAGGTTCAGTGTAACCATAAGGTTTGTTAAAGAATATACTGTTGACAGATAGGCAGTTAAATTAATAATTGAAGGAGGAATTTACGATGTCAGAAGTATCTGGATTCGGATTTGGAGGTTTTAACTTCTGCAACCTCACTTATTGTGTAGCCATACTGCTAGTAATTCAGTGTTGCTTTGGGGGCTTTGGTACCTGCCGGTAGTTTAATTAAGCTGTTAACGTAAAACGGAAGCAAGAGGGATGGACCTCTTGCTTCCGACTGTTTCGGGTTTATGCCAGGTCACCTGCCCCAGAGCTGGTGGCTCTTCACCGAAAATATATGGGTTAGCCTTTATTTTATCATAGATTGAGGATGGCCGGGATCTTCCCGGCCAAATCAGCAATTAAAGATCTTCTCTTTAAGATACCCGGCATTCTTGTATTAAAACTTGATCGGATAAATAATTGACCAGTGTCCACCCTTAAACCAAGGGCAGTCTGAGGATCACGAAGCGCGATCGGTTAGCGATGCTTTCAGGAGGACTTGGGAAGCATCTCAGAAAAATCAAGCAATGTCCGATAACTAATAGATAACTTTCCAAACAACGAATTATTTCAATCCCCTCTAAACTGGGTCATCAAATGGAACCGACCGTGACCTTAATCCAAAATATTACTAGGTATCTAAGACTCATTGTTCCATAAAATGTAAAATGACTATTAAATCAAGTTATCCGTGATAAAGCTGGGTTATAATTAGTGATAGAGTTAAGAAATCATTGTTTATGAGCAGAAACCGCTGACAATTTAAACAACAAACCATTAACGAGGGCGAAATGGCTGAAAAAATACCTTACCACCAAGTATTACAGATAGTCCAACAGCACAATATTTTACCAATTATCTCCCGGTGTAACATCCATTGCTGTTTCTGCAGTCATCAGCAGAATCCACCCGGGATTGCCAGTTATAGTCTTCCTCCGCTCAATCTGGAACAGATTGATGAAATGATCGAGTTCTTATCCCCCAATAACAAGATTGTGATCGGAGAGTCGGTATCCCGGATCATGGAAGGGGAGCCTTTTCTTTTTCCAAACTTTATTGAGGTCTTACAAAGAATCCGTCGAAAATTACCCCGTACCCTCATCGGGGTAACGACGAATGGGAGTTTCCTTGATGAGGAGATAGTAAAGAGCTTAAGTCAATTAATGCCTCTAGAGATCAACCTTTCCTTGAATTCGTCTAACCCACAGCATCGCCAAACTTGGCTAAAGGATCTTCGGGCAGATATTGCAATAAATAGTCCGGTACTCCTTAATCAATACAGGATTCCCTTCCACGGCAGCATTGTGGCTCTGCCTCACTTAACTGGTTGGGAAGATTTAGGAAATAGTATTCGCTATCTGAATGATTGGGGCTGCCAAACCATTCGCGTTTTTGAACTGGGTTATACCCGTTGGTGTAAAGCTGATATTCAACCTAATTTTTCTTTCCGGGAACTAGCGGATTTTATTGAACAACTCCCAGGGATTGATTGCCCGGTGACGGTTGAACCCAGTATGACCCAGGATTTAATGCCCAATATCCTGGGAACCATGTCGGGCACACCAGCCAGACGGGCTGGCCTGAAGAAAAATGATGTTATTCTGAAGATTGATGAGTTAACGCCTTTTTCCCGGGTCGATGCTTTTTTAAAATTGAAGAAAAAGGGGAATTCTTGCCTAACCGTGAGGCGTGGCCAGGAAACTTTGAAGCTGATCCTAAAAAAACAGCCTGGGGAACCCCCTGGAATCGTGATGCAATATGATCTTCATCCCTTAGTTGTTCAAGAAATACTTGACCTCATTAAACATCATCAGGCTCAAAAGCCTATTATCGCTACTTCTACCCTGGCTTATCCGGTCATGGCTGCTGCCTTTGCCGTTCAAATAAGGGATGAAAAAATGCAGGTAGTGGAAATTGAGAATCGTTTCTTTGGCGGGAATATCCGTTGTGCGGGATTGCTCATGGTGGAAGATTTCATTAAAGGTCTGACCGGTCGGCAAGGTGATTTAATCATTGTTCCGCCGATTGCCTTTGACAGCAATGGACGGGACCTGCGCGGCCAACACTATTCGGACATCGGGCAGCACTTAGGTATTCCGGTGGTCCTGCCTTACTAACCGCCTAACCGCCCATGGTCCAAGGACACAACTACCTATGAAAATAGCTGACCATTTCCGCAGGACACAAATCAATGTAAAGATACCACAAACCATAAAAAAGAGAGCCTCTACTGGCTCTCTATAATTCCAAAACAATGAATGTTCAGCGAAGCTGGACGAGTTCTCTCACCCATAAACCTAGTGTTCCCTACCCGCCTTACCGCCATATCTCCTCCGGTACCCCAGGGACCGGATACACTGGTTGCGGGTACTTGGCTCTCCATTCTTCTACAGAGTAATCCCGAGTTGTCTTGATTTCCCCATACTTCGGCAGATCGCCAAAATGGAGGGCAGAAGACCGCAAAGTCCGTTTGCAAATTTTTTCCACCATGTGGCCATATTCAAACGCCAGATCCATGTCAATTCCGTGCTCTACCCCCATACCGTTTAACATCACTAGCAGGTCCTCCATGGTTACCAGCCCAACAGCATCCGGGTTGGTGTAGTAGTATTTGCCCGTTCCTTTGACCGGCCGACCGTCAATAAAATTGGCCGGCTGGCCGCCAATGCCGCCAAAGGTGGCTTCAAATCGAGTAATACCCGCTTGCATCGCGGCGTATACGTTAGTCAGACCCCAACCTCGAGTAACGTGAAAATGAGCGACATGCAGGTCAGGATTGGGGAATCGATCCATGATCCGGGCAAAGTAGTCGTAAACCGCCACCGGGTTAGCTTGTCCATCATGATCAGCATGTTCTAGGTCCGATACGCCCATCCGCAAAAAATTTCCGTTAGCTCTACAGCCCAGTCCAGGTCAGTCGCGGATTGTGTGACCGGGCAGCCCCAGATTGTACTGACCGCGCCACATACCTTAAACCCGGCTTCCCGTAAATCCCGGGTGACTATTTCACTGTTGCCCAGATACTCCCGGTGGGTTAAGCCACTGTTTGTTTTTTGGTGGGCCTCGCTAGTGGACACCATGATCAAGAGGCGATCCGGCACTGGCTTGCCGGCCTTTTTCGCTTCAATAACCGGGTAAACGCGATCCTTGGCAATCGTAATGGCGGTATATTCTACATCAGCGCCATATTTTTCGCGAAGCCGGTTGGCTCGCTCGGTAATTTCCCAGCAATCAGCAAATTGAGGAATGATTCGGGGGTTTCCAAAATTAGTTATTTCAATGTCTTTAAAACCACACTTAATGGCTTGTTCAATACACCAGACTTTTGCGTCCGGATGGACATAAAACTCCTCGTGTTGAAACCCATCCCGAACTGTGATATCACCCAAACGCACCTTTTTCGGAATATTACCCACAAAAAACTTCGGCGTATACACAAATCTTCCCCCTTTCTTAGCTTTCCATAATTTACATTTATAGTTATTGTAACATACTTTATCAGGTTGCGGCATATAAAAGGCCTGAAAAAGCAAGCTGACCGAGTTAAAACACAAACACCCTTATTTTCAGAGTCGAGGGTTAAATAGGCAACCCCCACCTAAAGAAAGTGGGGGTCTTTATGTTCAGATTATTTGAGAAGATGCAAGTGGCTCTCCACCCGACCCTTTGGAAAACTCTTTCCTATATTCTGGATTCGCTCGGGTCTCCAGATGCCTGCTCCGCCCGAACCTTTGGAGCATTGCCTCCTTGCCTTACTTATCTTCTATCCGAGAGACACGTGCACGGTCAATTGTCCTGAGGCATGTACCAATTTTGTCTTACTTATCTTCTATCCGGGAGACCACTTTCTGGCCAGGGGCTCGTATTAAGCCACAGTGACATGTCTTACTTATCTTCTAGCCGGGAGGCCCCCTTTTGACCGTTTCTTATTTCCGCTTGTCTGCTATCAGGAAGAACCTGAACACTCTGGCCTCGCTGACTACCTCCCGGCCTATTTTGGCTTGTCGGCTATCCGGAAAAACCGTCGCCATGGCTGCGTTTGTCTGCCAACCGGAAGAACCGTCCCCGTGGTTGGGGTAACAGGAGGCGGCTGCTCCAGAACAGCAGCAACAGGCCTAGCCCCAGGCAGAAGATGGTGTAGTTGGCCCAGTAGGGGAGGCCAAGACTGACCCCGGTCTGGATACCATCCTCTGCTGCCAGGATTTTTAATAAGACAAAAACTGGATTGGTTTGCTGCAAAAACTCAACTACCCAGTTAAGGAATCCTGGATTAACCAGGGTTTCCGGCCGGTTTATTCTGCCTACTTCCGTCAGAAAGGCGGCCAGGAAACCGGTGCCACCAGTGAGGGCAAAAACCAAACCGTAAGTGGTCAGGGTACTGACCCCGGTTCGTTGGAAAAATGCAGAACAGACTATCCCCAATGAGGCAAAAAGAAACATGGTCAACAGGTAAAACCCGAATACCCCAGGGACTTGACCGGGAGCGATTCCTCCATAGAGAAAGACAATGCTGTATAACGGCAAGGTAGCAATCATTAAGACAACCACAAATGCGGTCGAAGCCACCAGTTTGCTCCAGACAATTGACCAGGTACTTAACCGAGTGGTCAGCAGAACATTTAGGGTTTGCCGCTCCCGCTCCCCGCTGATTACGCTGGCGGTTAAACCGGGGGCGACAAAAGCCAGTAAGAATAATTGAGCCACACTCAGAGTAATAAATATCTCCAGACTGCGATTGGGTTGATAGTAACCTGGTGCGCTTTGCCAATTCAAATAGATGAAAGCCAGGACAAATCCACCGATGGTGAAAAGGTATAAGGCCAGAAGCCAGGCAGTCTTGCCCCGTCGGAAACGTTGGCGTAGTTCTTTTAGTAAAACAGGGTTAATTTCCGCCATTCGGCAGCCCCTCCTCCCCGGTAATGGCCATGAAGACCTCTTCTAAATTGCGTCGTACTTCACTGAATTCAATCACCGGCCAACCGTTGGACACTAAAGTTTGCAGCAACCGGGCTTGCTGGCTCTGGTCACCTTGATAAAAGAACTGGACTATCAGTCCTTCTACCCAGGGGCTGCTAACCCCAGGCTGCTGATTTAAAAATCCGGCTAGATCCGGCACTGGTTCCGCTACGCTTACCTTCAATTGTCTGGCCCCTTTGGCACTCCTGGTAATCTGGTCAACTGGGCCGCAGGTGACTAATCGACCGTGTTCGATAATGGCGACCTCGTCACACATTTCCGCCAGTTCGGGTAAAATATGGGAGCTGATGAGTATTGTCTTACCCATGTGTTTAAGCTGGCGGATTATTTCCTTCAGCTCTGCCCGCGCCCGGGGATCCAAACCGGAGGCCGGTTCATCCAGGATCAACACCCGAGGATCGTGAACCAGGCAGCGAGCCAAGGAGAGACGCTGCTTCATTCCGCGGGATAAGGCATCCACATAAACTTCGCCCTTATCTGGGAGATTAACTAATTCCAGTAAATCCTTGATGAGTCGGGAGCGTTTCGCTGCCGGCACCCCATAGGCTGCGGCAAAAAACTCCAGGTATTCGGCTGACCGCAGTCCATCATAGACCCCAAAAAAGTCCGGCATATATCCGATTAGCCCCCGTACCACCTGGGGGTCCTGCACTACATCCCGGCCGTTAACCAGAGCAGTGCCTGCATCTGGCAGCAATAAGGTGGCCAGGATGTTCATGGCCGTGGTTTTCCCGGCCCCATTCGGCCCAATCAGACCGTAAACCAGACCTTCCCTTACTTCCAGGCTAAAATTATCCAGCGCTCGGGTAGTCCCGAATTGTTTGGTTACCCCCTTTAATTTAATCATCAGGACACCACCCCTTCCACTGCCGGGCCGAACCATCCGGGCAGTATCTCTCTGTAATGGCCTCTTTGATTTATCCGAATCTCCAATTGCCTATCTTTAGTTAGATACTGATTGACTTCCTCAGCTGCTAACTTTCGACCATTTGCCGGCAGCGACTCCCACTTGCCAGTTTGTTGGTTAAGCAATTCGATGCTGTACTGTTCAGTAG
>JAAZDI010000108.1 GCA_012512295.1 Syntrophomonadaceae bacterium | reverse complement strand
GATTTAGCAGTTGCCCGGCAAATTCATAGGTTTCGTTAAACTTGGCCAGCTCACCATTAATAATAATAACTGGTATCCCCATCTGCTCCTGTATCTGATTGGCCTGGGCGACTGCCATGTCGTCTATTACACCCACGGAGATAATAATATCGGGCTTGATTTTTAATAGCTCTTCGATATTGCAGGTAGCCTTGGCATACCAGCCACCTAAATTGGGCAGACTCTGGTATTCAGGTAATATGTATTCTTTTTCACTTGTTGACAATTCATAATTCCAGCCAATTAATAAGTTTGGATCCAAGGTATACAAAAGAATGGTACCAACCGGACTGGTAGAGAATACCTTGTTTATCTGAACGGGTATCTTATGTTCACGATTAGCATGATCAACAATCGTACGTACGTCAGAATTCAATGGCCTTTCTGTATCCTGCGGCTTGTCTTTGCTACAACCGGCCAGACAATAGGTTAGCATCAGCACCAATATGGTCAATAAGACAATAACGTTTCTTGTTCTTTTCATGTTGATTCCTCCTTTAAAAATCCTTTAAAGCCAAGGGTTGAGTCTACTCCCGCCTGCCTCACTGGAAGGCATTTAAAGCTCATTAGCTGCTACAAGCGGAGAATATTCGTTACCTCCCCTTTCCACTAAACGCAAGGGCTGTGAAGCCAGATTTTTGGAAGGGATACATACACGCAATTCCTGGTTCCTACGATTTTTAACGGTTACAATATCCACCTCCACCCCATAAAGAATTTTTAATCTTTCCGCAGTTATGGTTTCAGCCGGAGTTCCACTGTGCAGAATTCTCCCTTTGTTTAAAAGGACGGCTCGATTAGAGTAGATAAAGGCATGTTCGGGAAAATGACAGGACATTAAGATAGCTATATTCATTCCCGCTAACTGCTTGACATGACTTAAAACCTTGATTTGATTGCCAAAGTCCAGGCTGGCAGTTGGTTCATCCATAATGAGAATTCTGGGTTCCTGAGCCAGTGCCCGAGCGATCAAGACTAACTGCCTTTCCCCACCGCTTATCTCGGTGTAAACTCGATCCCGCAGGTAGGAAATATTTAATATTTCTAAGGCCTGTTCGGCAATTTTTACATCTTTTGGGGATGGAGAAGCAAAAGGCTTAAAATGAGCGGTCCGTCCCATCAAAACTACATCCAGTACCTGAAAGGGAAAGGGAGGGGTATGCATTTGCGGGATATAACCGATTACCCTGGCAATCTGGGCCGAAGTCCAGTTCTTAATATTTTTACCGTCTAATAGCACCTCCCCTCCTTGAGCCGGCAACAAACCCAATATGGTTTTTATTAGGGTGGTTTTCCCACTGCCATTGGCCCCTAATAGGCCAACTACTTCCCCGGCATTAATATTCAGCGAAATACCTTCAACCACTCTTCGTTGTCCATATCCGCAACTCAAGTTCCTAAATTCCAATTCCATTTTCTATACCCCCAAAGCTTACTTCCAGCCCCATTTACTGTTTAGTAATAAATATAAGAAGAAAGGTACCCCGATAAGAGCCGTTAAAATCCCCAACGGGATCTCCATGCTAGCCAACAAACGAGCTAAATCATCAACTAACAGCAAATAAGCACCACCCAGTAACATAGCTGCCGGCAGTAAAACCCGATAGTTCGGACCCACGATCATACGGGCCAAATGAGGTATTACCAGGCCTACCCAACCAATCATGCCGCTGATGGATACTGATGCTGCCGTCATCAGGGTACAGCAGATAATAACTATGGCATTCATCAATTTGGTATTAATGCCCAGTACCCGAGCCTCTTCCTCGCCCATAGCGAGAACATTAAGGCGCCAACGCAAAAGGTAAAGCAAAATACCTCCAAGCAGTATTGGGGGTAATAACAAATATACATCCCGTGGGGTGATCGAGGCTAAACTTCCCATAAGCCAAAAGGTTATAGCCGGAAGCTTATCGTAGGGGTCGGCAATATATTTTATACCGGAGATGGCCGCACTAAACAGTGAACCCATCATAATACCGGACAGGACTAAAGCCAGCATAGGGTCATGACGAATACGCAGGCTAATCCCATAAGTTAAGCCGACTGCTAGTAACCCGCCCATAAATGCCATTAACTGTATTCCTACCATGCTAAAAGAAAAATAAATACCCAGGGCTGCTCCAAAACCAGCACCGGCAGAGGCCCCCAGAATATCCGGGGATACCAAAGGATTTTTAAACATTCCCTGATAGGCCGCTCCGGCAGTTGATAGTGCGGCCCCCACCAATATGGCAGCCAAAATACGAGGTAAACGTACCTGAAATATTACCGTCTCAACGGTGTCAATCCAATTTGGCTCCAAAGGCAGTATCCGGGCGGCTAATACCTGGAGCAACTGTCCCGGCGGTACCGGGTATCTACCCAAGGCAAAGGAAAGGATAAAAATAAATATGAGCGTTAAGAATAAAACAATAATCTTCCAGCTAGCATCTCTTTTAACATTTAGTTTTACTTCTACAGTTTTATGTTCGATAACTGTATCCACCCATTGTCTCCTTCCATGTAAACTGTCTAATTTGCTTAGCCTGCCTACTCTCCAATAATCCTTTTTGTATTAATCCCTTTTTGTTTTATGAAACTTCATGAAACTTGCCATTATTGTCATCT
>JAAZDI010000107.1 GCA_012512295.1 Syntrophomonadaceae bacterium | reverse complement strand
TGCTGGATCACCCTTGCCTTCCATATCTTTCAAGGTCTTTTCCGTCTGGTAAACCAGAGAATCCGCATTATTCCGGGCCTCGGCTTCCTCAAACCGTCTCTTATCCTCTTCTTCGTGTTCCTCCGCTGCCCGACGCATTCTTTCGATTTCATCACTGGTTAAACCAGTACTGCCGGTAATGGTGACCTTCTGCTCCTTACCGGTCCCGAGGTCCTTAGCAGAAACATGGACAATCCCGTTGACGTCGATGTCAAACTTGACCTCAATTTGCGGCACCCCTCTAGGAGCCGGCGGAATCCCGTCCAGAATAAACCGGCCCAGGGTTTTATTATCCGCCGCCATCTTCCGTTCGCCCTGCAAGACATGGATTTCCACACTGGTCTGCATATCAGCGGCGGTGGAGAAAATCTGTTTCTTTTCTACCGGAATGGTGGTATTTCGGTCAATCAAGCGGGTAAAAATCCCACCCAGGGTTTCAATCCCCAGAGAGAGCGGAGTAACATCGAGCAACACAATGTCTCCCGGGCCTTTGCCGGCAGCGACTTCTGCCTGAATGGCAGCTCCCATGGCCACCACTTCATCCGGGTTGATCCCTTTATAGGGCTCTTTGCCAATTATATCTTTGACCGTCTTTTCGACTAGAGGAACTCGGGTTGAACCGCCCACCAAAATAACCCGATGAATATCTTTTGGTTGCAATTTAGCATCCGCTAAGGCCTGCTTCATCGGTCCAACCGTTAATTCCACCAGATCTCGAATTAAATCTTCAAATTTGGCGCGGGTCAGAGTCAGATCGAGGTGCTGCGGTCCCTCGGCCGTGGCGGTAATAAAAGGCAGATTAATATTCGCCGTCACGACTGTAGATAACTCAATCTTAGCCTTTTCCGCAGCTTCCCGCAACCGCTGCATGGCCATTTTATCCTTGCTCAGGTCAATGCCGGTTTCTTTTTTAAACTCAGCGATCGCCCAGTCCATAATCCGTTTGTCAAAGTCATCCCCACCTAGGCGATTGTTCCCGCTGGTGGCTTTAACTTCAAATACCCCGCCGCCCAGTTCCAGAATAGAAACGTCAAAGGTACCTCCGCCTAAGTCATAAACGAGGATAGTATGATCCTGTTCTTGTTTATCTAAACCGTACGCCAAAGCGGCGGCTGTCGGCTCATTAATAATCCGCAGGACCTCAAGGCCAGCAATCGTGCCGGCATCTTTGGTGGCCTGGCGTTGACTATCCGTAAAGTAAGCCGGTACCGTAATTACAGCTTGGGTTACTGGTTGACCAAGATAGGCTTCGGCATCGGCTTTAATTTTCTGCAGAATCATCGCTGAAATTTCTTGCGGTGTATACTCTTTATTATCAATCTTAACCTTGTGATCGGTTCCCATATATCGTTTAATCGACATAATCGTCCGTTCAGGATTCGTCACCGCTTGTCGTTTAGCGATTTGACCCACTAGACGCTCGCCGTCTTTAGTAAATCCAACGACCGAAGGGGTAATGCGTCCTCCTTCCCGATTTGGAATGACGGTAGGCTGACCCCCCTCGATTACCGCCACGCATGAGTTGGTAGTACCTAGGTCAATCCCGACTAACTTTGCCAAATGTATCCCCTCCATACTGAGCATAAATTTTATATCAAAAATCAGCTAGCTTCTTCACTCTGTTCAGAATGACCATCAACTAGTGGTTTACAACGGTGGTAGTACCTACTGGTGCGGATTTAATAACAATGTAGATGTTGTAGTAAAAACCTCCTTATTCTTCAATATCCCGGGCGACAGCTACCCGGGCTGGCCGGATAACCTTGCCTTTTAGTTTATATCCCCGTTGCAATTCCTCAGTAACCGTATTATCCGCCTGACCTTCAGCTAACGGGACGCGCAGCATCGCTTCGTGGTAATTGGGATCAAACTGCTGGCCCACGGCCGCGATTGGTTCCAAGCCTTCTCGTTTAAGTATTTCTTGTAATCCTCGATACACCAATTGCAAGCCTGACCGTAAACTTTCAAAATCGCAGGTCTGCTCAGCTGCAGCCAAACCTCGCTCCATGTTATCCAAAACGGGAAGCAGATTGGTTATTACTTTTTCGGCTGCCATAACCTGCAGTTGTTCCTTTTCTTCGCGGGTTCTTCGCCGAAAGTTATCGAAGTCAGCTTCCATCCGCAACAGTTTGCGGTAGTAATTCTCCGCTTTCAACTGGGTTTGTTCAAGTTCCTGCGTTAATCGCTGAATTAATTCCTCCGCTGGTATTTCTTCAATCACTGCCTCATCGGACACTGCCCCATCGGACACTGCCTCATCTGCGGCCAGGTTTGGCCCATCGGTTTCCCCTGCGATTTGGTGCTGATCTGTTTCTAAATTCTGTTCAGGCTCAGCGGGTGTGGTTTGTTCTTTGGACATCTGATCACCTTCTTATGTACGCTGATCTTATTCTCTACGCTCGTTTGTTCATTGATTTTCGTTCTATATTTATCTGCGCCGTCTGGTCTGCGCCGTCTGGCAGCATAATGGTCCGCTCTAAGTTATAAAGCATGAAACTGAGTAATATAATTAGCCCTGATTGGTCAACTTTAATTGTTCTCCGGCATCGCCTTTTCTCGCTTTTTAATAATAGTATCAATGCGCAGAATTGCCTCTGCCACCTCAACCGCCGCCCTAAGGGCATAAAATTTGACTAAGGCTGGGTCTAAAACACCTAGCTCGAACATGTCCCTGACCTCGCCCGTGTCACAGTCGATAGCCAAAGAATCCCTTTGCTTCTCAGCCTGCGCGGCCATAACATCACCGAGTTTTTCTAACGGATTAAACCCAGCGTTGCTGACAATTTGCGAAAACGGACGCTTTAAGGCCTCTACCAGACAGTCTATCCCGTAAGCGGCCATTCCCCGAACCTCAGACCGGGCCCGCGCTACTTCGCTGGCTAAGGCCAGTTCTATGGCTCCTCCTCCGGGAACCAGGCCGCCCTTTAAGGCTGCCTGAGCTGCTGCCGCTGCATCTTTGGCCATCCGCTCCCGTTCTCCAACAATCTCCTTGGTAGCGGCCCCGACGACTATGGTTGCCAGGGGTTTTCCGCGCCCGCCCAGAATTCGCACCTGCTCCAACCGTTCGTCTTCGAAAGCCCGGTCAGCTTGGCCCAGCAGCCGGGCCAAGTCGGCCGGGTTTCGCTTTAAGCCAGTTCGTTTAATCATTCTCGCCCCGGTCAATTCAGCTGCTTTACGTAATTCTTTGAAAGATACCCGATGCAAAACCATGATCCCGGCTTCGGTCAAGATTTCTTCCGCCAGATCATCAACTCCCCGATCTACCAGCACCAAGTTGACTCCGAGGGAGACAATCTTTTCGACGTTTTGTTTAAATTCTTCCCTCAATGCTAGATAGCGGGCCACCCCAGTTTCGGTCGCCAGGGCCTCCTCTTCAAATTCTTCAGGCTCTAGAGC
>JAAZDI010000360.1 GCA_012512295.1 Syntrophomonadaceae bacterium | reverse complement strand
CAGCCTGTTGACAAAGTCCAAAAGTCAGCAGGTTTTTTGTTTGGCGTTATCGAATCTTCAAGATAGGCTAAAACCCTATCTTGAGGTGAAGACATTGCTGTCCAAAAAAGACCGAAATAGCATAAGACAATTTGAGTTAACCTGTATAGATGAACTAGTTCCGGAAAATCATCTGCTTCGGGCAATAGAAAGAAGCATTGATTTCAATTTTATCTACGATGAAGTAAAGGACCTGTATTCAGAAGACCATGGACGCCCAAGCGTCGACCCTGTGGTTTTAATAAAACTGCTGATGTTGCAAGCCCTGTATGGTATAAAGTCCATGCGTCAAACTGTAGAAGAGGCCCAGGTCAACGTAGCCTATCGCTGGTTTCTTGGATATGGATTGCAGGAACAGATTCCTCATTTTTCAACCATAAGTAAAAATTATGCCAGACGGTTTAAGGAAAGTGACTTGTTTGAAAGAATCTTTGAGCAAGTACTGACAGAAGCAATTAAGTGCGGTTTTATCCGTGCCGATGCAGTCTTTATAGACGCTACTCATGTCAAAGCTAGCGCCAACAAAAAGAAATATATCAAAAAGATGGCCAAGCATCGGGTACACAAGTACATAAGAGACCTGCTTTTGGAAATTAATGAAGACCGTAAGACCAATGGAAAAGAGCCATTTGCAGAAGACATTGAAGATGATAACAAAGACGATAATGATAACATTACCGGCGACGGCAGTAAATCCATTAGTGGCGGCAAAGAAAAGATAGTCATAGAAAGCACCACAGATCCTGAAAGCGGCATGTTTTACAAAAATGAGAAAGAAAAATGCTTTGCCTATACCGTAACCACAGCCTGTGACCGTAACAATTTCATTTTAGGTTTAAAAGCAGTTCCTGGTAATGTGCATGACAGTCAAGTTTTTTCGGATGTATTTCAAAAGGTGATTGGCAAATATCCTGAAACAGAAGCTGTAGTAGTTGATGCAGGCTACAAGACACCGGCTATTTGCCGGGAAATCATCAAAGCAGGGAAAGACCCGATAATGCCATACAAAAGGCCGATGACTAAAAAAGGATATTTTAGCAAGAGGGAATATGTCTACGACGAGTATTACGACTGCTACATCTGTCCTAATAACCAAGTATTAAAGTACACAACTACCAATCGAAGCGGCTATCGAGAATACAAAAGTGATCCTAATATTTGCTGCAATTGCCCCAGCCGGATGCGATGCACACAGAGCAAGAATTATACTAAAGTGGTCCTTCGGCATATTTGGGAACCATATCTGGAGAGGGCAGAAGACATACGATATACCCAGAGAGCAAAAGAGTTATATAGAATGCGTGGGGAAACCATCGAACGGGTTTTTGCTGATGCCAAGGAGAAACACGGCATGCGCTATACCCAGTTGCGAGGTTTAAAGAAAGTAAACCATTATCTCACGCTTCTTTTTGCCTGCATGAATTTAAAGAAACTGGCCACTTGGAAACATAGATTGGGAATGTTGGCACCAGCATAATTCCCCTCAAAAGGTTTAACAGGCCTTTTTTGAGATTGTAACTTGATAACATCCAAAACAAACGCCCACTTTCATCCTCTGGCGAAGCTTTGAAAGTGGGCTTTGTCAACAGTCTGACCACCCGTATTCTATAACGGGTGGTATCAGTTATCTGGATCAACATGATTATATTGACTAAAAAATTCTAGCAAGGGCTTTCATCATGTTCCTTAAGTTCTTCGGGTGAATTTGCATCGGTCTCGCCTAAACCCTCATCAGCAACTGCGCCACTAGGCTCTTGCTGAATCGTACTATTGGAACAAACTGAACTAGATAGACTACTTGCCTCTAGCGTGCTAGTATCGCTTGAACAACTTGAACTAGGTGAATTACTCTCCTCTGAAAATTCATAACTACTCGAACAACTCGAATCCAAGCCAATCATTCGATAGCGACTATTGTCTGAATTAACTTCCTTGTTTACTTTATCTTTTTGAATCAGTTCAACCACTCCTTTCTGAGTTTAGTTTTCCCCAGCGCAGGAATGGTTATGTTTTATTGTAATCTTAAGAATATTTAATGCAAATGCCTCGAATCAGGTTACTAACATCCTCACACCGATCCAGTGTTGTTTCAATGTGTTCGTAGATCTCCTTCCATTTTATTACTGTCATGGCGTCATATTTTCCCTGAAATAAGTCAGCCATTGCCTGCCGGTAGAGCATATCCTGCTGTTTCTCAAGATTTGAGATTTGATCGCAGCATTCCATAATCTGCTTACGCTTATGTTCAAAGTCTGAAAAATACGTAAAAGCCCTCTCCTGTAATATAATGGCCTTTTGCAGCACCTCAACCATATTGCTCACTACTTGATTGGGCTGGGCAGCTTTATAGAGCACTATTCGGTCAACAATTCCGGCAATATAATCTAGAATTGAATCAAGCTTTTGAACTAGCGCGTATGCATCTTCCCGATCAAAGGGGAGGATGAAAGATTGATTCAGTTTCTGCACAAGGGCTTCAATAATTTGATCTCCCTCATCTTCCAGTTTGGTCAACTGGTTCATCCGTTCATCCAAATTATCGTAATTTTCTACCACATCTTTGATTATGGCTCCGGCTCGGACAACAACGTTAGCACTGGCGCCAAAAAGGTCAAACAATTTATAATCTTTACTGCCAAACGGCCACATTACTTTACCCCCTTATCCTCTATTATTGTAACAATAAGGCCCGGTTTATTTCGGTTTGCCTTGAAAAAAAATAGCCAGGGTTCCTTGGCCAACGTGGGTACCAATAACTGCACCAATTTCACCGATAATTACCTTTTTCGCCCCAAAACGTTCCATAATAGTATCTCTAACTCTTTCCGCATCGAGCTGGCAGAGAGCGTGACTAATCCCTACTGTCTGACCGGCTAAATCAGTTCCTTGTTCTTCAATCAAGGAAATTAAGCGCCTTAAGGCTGCTCGCCGGCCTCGCACCTTATCCAATTGATCAATTTTGCCCTCCGGATTAATATGGAGTACAGGTTTTATATCCAGCAGGGAACCCACGGTTGCTTGGACCTTATTAATTCGGCCTCCTTTTAACAAATACTTAAGGGTATCAACCATGAAAATACTGCAAAGTTTCCGTCGCATCATTTCTACCTCAGGCACAATCTCTTGGAGTGAGCACCCATTCTCAGCCAATTCGGCTGCCCTGATAGCCAGCAAACCCTGACCCATTGAAGCGGAAAGTGAATCTAGGATAGCCAGCCGGGTTTTTCCATTTACCATTTCTTGGGCTAAACGAGCGTTTTGAACCGTTCCGCTTAAACCTGAAGAAAGATGAAGGGCGATCACTTCTGAACCGTCCGCTAGAGCATGTTGATAAGCTTTAGCTAAAAACTGGGGAGAATGCTGCGAGGTATGCGGCAACTCTGAACAATCCGCCAATAACTTATAAAATTTAGGTGGCTTGAGATCAACACCATCACGGTAGTCAATTCCCGAGAAGCTAGTAACCATCGGTAAGACAATTATCCCGTACCGCTTGACCACTTCCAGCGGCAAGTCGGCTGTACTATCAGTTATAACCTTTACTTTAGGCATATTTTTCCTCCCTATGTGCTTTATAAACCCCGCAAGAAGTCAGGACGAAGATAACGCTCATCTTTTCTTTCGAGAATAGTATTGATTAATTTAAGAATATCCTTCTTATCATTGGGCAACGTACCTTTAATTGGTAAATAGTTTGAAGCATGATTACTACGGAAAATACATGACCGCTGAACATTTAAGTGCTCTATTAACACCTTTAGCTCTTTCAATATTTCAAAAGAAGTCGGGAGTTGAAATTCACCGCGCTGCATTTGGCGAAATAGAATCGTACCAGGTTCTAACATTAAAGTAAGCGCTCCTAAATACTGGGGACTAATTCGGTTAATCAGATTAGCGGTCTCCCTGGCATGGCGTTCTGCTCTGCCCCAATCTTGGCCGGCTAAGCCCAAAATTATTGTACAGGACAACAGTATACTGGAATC
Organism: Syntrophomonadaceae bacterium; assembly: GCA_012512295.1. GTDB lineage: Bacteria > Bacillota > Ch66 > Ch66 > Ch109 > JAAZDI01. The sequence continues at coordinate 800 of JAAZDI010000360.1, read as the reverse complement.
AACAATCATCTGTCCGGCAATGGCCATCTCCTCAACTGACACACCTTTATTAATGTCTTGTAATAAATCTGGGTCTCCTGTCTCCACTCCCAGGTACGCCATTGTTAAGCCCTGCTGATAAAGAGCGGCCAACTCGTCAGGCTGTTTTTTTATAATAGTGCCGGGACTCGCATAGATGCCCACGTGCCTCAAGCTGGGAAAAGTTCGATATAGTAAAGCAAGTATCTGAATCAAACTCTCTGTTTCCATGGCCAGGGCATCACCATCAGCCAAAAACACTTTTTCTACATCACCGTACAGAATTTTAGCCATTCGGATATCAGTTTCAATTTCTGCTATTTCGCGAACCCGGTATTTTTTTTGCTTATACATGCTGCAAAAAGTACATTTATTATGGGAGCAACCAATCGTAACCTGTAAAATCAAGCTATACGCTTCACTAGGTGGACGGTAAACCGTTCCTTCGTAACGCATTTTCCCTATTCCTCCCTGGTGATAGTTTCGCATAATTCCGTAAGCCTTTCAACTCCTAAACTTCCAGGAACGCCTTTGTTCTCCAGACATATCTTTTATCTGCTGGTTAACAATATTAATAGGTGCAAAATTCAAAAGGAGGCTGGACCATGGCGAGAAGGAGTGGAGTTATGTCTGACGCGCTTAAGTACGAGTTGGCCCAGGAACTAGGAGTCGATCAGATTGTCCGAACCGAAGGCTGGGGCGGAGTCCCTTCCCGACAGTGCGGCAATCTGGTAAAAATGGCCATCGAACGAGCCGAAAGAACTCTTCAGACTTCTTATCCT
>JAAZDI010000106.1 GCA_012512295.1 Syntrophomonadaceae bacterium | reverse complement strand
CCTCCAAACTAACATACCTATCATCCGTTCGAGTGCAGATAACCTTCAATTCTTCTTGCTCCAACTGCTCTTTGACTAAAAGGGCGATCGCTAAGTTATTGTCTTTTTCCTGACATTGGGAACTGATCGCGATCGCTCCGGGATCGCTTCCACCATGGCCAGGATCAATAACCACGACTGTTTCCTGGTCAGTTCCCGCACCCCCGGTCGGTTTAACTGGGATCAGGACCAAGCTGACCACGGTATTATCACACAATTCAGCCGTACTGAACCGTTTCATATCCTGAATTTTGAATTCCAACTTAGTTACCGGCAACTCTCCGGCCTGCTCTTTTTCAGTTTGCTTCTTTTCAGCCGGCCTTTTTTCGGTCTGCTCCTTAACCGACACACGGCTAGCCACTGCTCCTTTTAAATTAGGGATAGTTAAGCGATCGCTTTGTTGAATTCCCAATAAATCAATTTGGATCTTGCCGTCGGGGCTATCAGCTTGATACTTAATCGGGGAAGTAGCCCGCAGAAGGATTGTCTGCATCCCGTTCCCGGAAACCACTTCCGTGATCTCAGTCAACTGGTTCGGTAAATAGAATTGATACTGACTGTCATTGCTGTCTGAAGCAGTTTCGTAGATTAGTCCTTTAGGGAATTCGATTAGCACCTGCAGGGAATCGGTTAGTTCCACAGCACTTACTTGAAGTAATTCTCCCTTTCCCCCGCCCAATTTAACTGACAAGCGCGAATCGCCGGCTATTTTTTTGTCTTTAAAGCGATAGACAACCTGAGTTTTATCCCGGGTGCTATACTCTTTTACCTCAGCTTCCAACTCTTCAACTGAATCCATATACAATCTAATACCGGCTTCACTATTCTCCAGTCTAAGCTGAACCGTGCCCGCCTCTGGTATCTGATTGCTTTGACTCTGATCCTTTGGCTCACCTTCTGACCCGCTTTCGGCCAGCCCCGGGATGTTTAGCCAGGTATCGGGTGGATTAACACTGGTTTCGTTGGGATCAGGGCTATTTGGGTTCGGATTTGGTGACTGGGCGGCCCCTTGACTGGCATCGGGGACTATTTCCGGGTTCACCAGCTCCACCAGCCAACCGGCAATCCAGGCTGTTTTTTGGCCGCGTTTTACCTGGTACCAGTCACCGTTTTTCTGCAAAATATCGAGTTTGGCCCCTTTTAGCACCTGGCCAACTCGGGCGTACTCAATGCCCGGCCCGCTCCGCAGGTTAACCACTGAACCGGTGACAATTCCTTCGCTGGCCAAAGCCAAAGTAGGCAAAGCGAGACTAATGGCGCAAAAGATAATAACTGTTCGCATAACTGCACTTAATTTTCGAAAATACAGGTGTTTATCCATAAACATGTTTATCATTCCTTTCTCAATTCTTTTCTCAGAATTAGAAGAATTTAGATAAGTGACCTCGAACAGTATTGAAAATTAACTTCCTATACTGCTAAGCAGTACCAAAGAATGCGAATAATCAAAGAAGTTTTTGCCATTGCAAACTCCCGAAGAAATTCTGGTCTCGATCTATGATATAATTAGGATTGTTTTTGACATGCCCCATTTGACAGACCCAGTTGTAAACCGAGAAAGCGCTCCAAACTTTAGGCAGATTTCCATTTAACTCTTTAACGGATTAACCTTCTACAAAGCAACGACAATTCCTGCTAAAAATCGGGTCAATTTCCATGCCAATATTTAACTGCTAAATCGATGGAAAACTATTGTCACATAAACTTCAGGTGGAGCAGAGTCTCCATCTGAAGCCTCGATGTTCAGCGCAGCGGAACGAATTCAATATCGTTTGCGGTCTGGACTGCTGACCGATTTAACACACAAGCATCCTTACTCTCGTACCTTGCTAAAAACTTCGTTTACACTTCAGAGGGCACGGGAGCATCCATTCTGAAGCCCCAATGGTCAGCGGCGCTCGACGATTTCACTCAAAAACCCGAATTCACGAAGCAATAAAAGCAGGAAATACGACAATTATAGAGAATTAAATGTCAATCAGGACGACTTAACTCAAAAAAGAAGAGGAGGGCAGTAGGATGGCAGGACGGTAGTTTTATTTTTTTGCCTATTATCCTCGCCTGTTCGAGGGTTATTTTGCTTTTTAGAGATAAACAAGTTAAACCACAATATAGCTAGTTTTAGACTGCGTCGTAACGCAAGGGGGTAAACATTTTATGCCAATAATGGAAATGCTCGCCCGGAATGCCCGGGTTCGGCCTGACGCGACAGCTTTAATTGAGCGCGAACCAGGGGCAAACCGGCGAAGGGAAATAACCTGGCTGGAATTTGATAACCTGGCCAATAAGCTGGCCAATGCCTTAATGGCTCACGGTATTAAGCGAGAAGACAAAGTTGCACTATTGATGATGAATTGTTTGGAATGGCTGCCGGTTTATTTCGGGATTATGAAAACCGGTGCCCTAGCGGTTTCCCTCAATTTCCGGTTAACT
>JAAZDI010000105.1 GCA_012512295.1 Syntrophomonadaceae bacterium | reverse complement strand
TCCATGAAATGTATCCTGCACATTACCTTTTTCGATATACGTCGAATCCTTCCATTAATTTAGCATATATTTCCTCCGTTGTCATCGAATCGACATTTACGGAAACCGAAGCTTTCGATAGCGTTACAGCAAAAGGTATTCCGCCGGTCATTAAAATCTGCTTTAAATAAATATCAAACAAAGGTACTGCCACTAAAAATACTAGGTGACAGTACCCTTGTTATCTTTCTTATAGAGATTTTTAAGTTTTAGCACATAAGGTTTATTATGAGCTTTATTTATGTCAATCCTTACTTATGTCAATCCTTACTTTGGTTAGCCTTTATTGTTTATAGCCGCCTGGGCTGCTGCTAACCGGGCAATTGGTACCCGATAAGTAGAACAGCTCGCGTAATCAAGGCCGATTAAGTGACAAAACTCAATCGAATTCGGCTCTCCACCGTGCTCGCCGCAAATGCCGATCTCTAGATCAGGACGCGTTTGCCGGCCTTTTTCAATTCCCAGACGCATCAATTGGCCAACGCCATTTCGATCAAGAACGACAAAGGGACTTTCTTTCAGCACCTTGCGCTCGACATAGGCATTAAGGAATTTACCCTCCGCATCATCACGGCTAAAGCCAAAGGTGGTCTGGGTAAGATCGTTGGTGCCAAAGGAAAAGAAATCAGCGTGTTTAGCAATCTCATCTGCGACCAGGCAGGCCCGGGGCAGCTCGATCATTGTGCCGACCTTGTATTCGAAACGAATCCCCTGTTCCTGCATGACTTGCTCAGCAATCTCTTCAGTTTGCTGCCGGAGAAAGGCTAGTTCGGCCTGATCCATAACCAGTGGAATCTCAACTTCCGGGAAGACCTTCCGACCCTCTTTGACCAGCTGCGCCACGGCTTGGAAAATCGCCCGCGCCTGCATGGCGTAAATCTCGGGGAAAGTGATGCCTAACCGGCAGCCACGGTGGCCAAGCATTGGGTTGAATTCAGACAAAGCCTTAACCTTATTCAACAGGTTTTCCTTGGCCGCAATTTCCTTAGCATCTCCCTGAATGATTCTGAGCTTGGTTAACTCAACTAATAGTTCCTCAGCATTGGGTAAGAACTCGTGCAGCGGCGGATCTAAAAGACGTATAGTAACCGGGAGACCTTCCATGGCCTCAAATATTCCGTAAAAATCTCCCTGCTGCATTGGTAATAGCTTGTTTAACGCCGCTTGCCGTTCTTCAATACTCTCGGCTAAAATCATCTGCTGCACAATGGGCAGTCGATCCTGGGCCATAAACATGTGCTCAGTGCGACAGAGACCAATCCCCTCGGCTCCAAACTCCCGGGCTTTGCGAGCGTCTTCTGGGGTATCGCAGTTAGCTCTGATTTTCAAGGTCCGGGTTTCATCAGCCCACTGTAAAAGTTGCTCAAATTCGCGACTGGCTCCTGGCTCAACCATCGGCACCTCGCCGGCAAAGACCCGGCCAGTGCCGCCGTCCATGGAAATAATCTCGCCTTCTTTAATCACTACGCTACCAGTCTTAAATAGTTTCGCCGCATAATCAATGGTAATGCTCTCGGCCCCACAGATACAGGGTTTGCCCATACTCCGGGCCACAACCGCAGCGTGACTGGTCATCCCGCCTCGACTGGTCAATACCCCCTGAGCCATGACAATTCCATGAATATCATCGGGAGTCGTCTCATTCCGGACCAAAATCACCTTCTGCCCGGCCTTGCCTAGACGCTCCGCTTCATTAGCATCAAACACGACCATGCCGGTAGCGGCCCCGGGTGAAGCTGGCAGGCCGCGCGCGATCTCACTCAAGGTGGCTGAAGCATCAATCTGTCTATGTAGCAATTGATTCAACTGGGCCGGATCCACCCGCAACAGGGCCTCTTCCTTAGTAATCAGGCCTTCTTCAACCATGTCTAAAGCAGCTTTGATGGAAGCAGCCGAAGTACGTTTAGCGGTCCGAGTCTGCAGCATGTACAGTTTGCCCCGCTCGACGGTAAACTCGATATCCTGCATATCCCGGTAATGCTGTTCTAAAATCTGGCAGGTCCGGACAAATTGCTCAAAGACGCCGGGGAATTCCTCAGCCATACTAGCGATAGTCTGAGGGGTCCTAATCCCGGCCACGACATCCTCACCCTGGGCGTTAACCAAGAATTCTCCATACAGGGTTTTTTCACCGGTCGATGGGTTCCGGGTAAAAGCCACGCCTGTTCCACTGTCATTGCCCGAGTTGCCAAACACCATGCACTGGACATTAACTGCCGTGCCCAAGTCATCCGGAATCTTATTAATTTTACGGTACAGAATAGCCTTGTCATTATTCCAGGAATTAAAAACAGCGTGCACCGCCATTAATAACTGCTGTTGCGTATCCTGGGGAAAATCCCGGCCGGTAGAATTACGGACAACCTGTTTAAATTCTTCCACGATTTTCTGTAAACTATCAACACTTAAGTCGGCGTCTATCTGCACGCCCTGTTTTTCTTTAAATCGCTCCAGAACGTGTTCAAACTTATCCCGGTCCACCTTCAGGACGACATCAGAAAACATTTGAATAAACCGCCGGTAGCAATCCAAAGCAAAACGCTCATTGTTGGTCTGAGCCGCCAATCCTTTAACAGTTTCGTCATTCAAACCCAGGTTTAAGATCGTGTCCATCATTCCCGGCATCGAGACCGGGGCCCCAGAACGAACTGAAACCAGCAAGGGGTTATCTGGATCACCAAACTTTTTGCCTAATCGGTCCTGAACAATCTGAAATTTTTCAGCCAACTGCTCTTCCATCCCGGCTGGAAACTGCTTCCCATTCTTGTAATATTCTACACAGGCTTCAGTAGTAATGGTTAACCCGGGCGGAACCGATAAACCGATATTGGTCATCTCCGCCAGACCAGCTCCCTTACCCCCCAGGAGGTCTTTCATGTCAGCGCTGCCTTCTTCAAATAAGTAGACGTATTTTTTCTTCTCTCCCATTCCTTTTACTGCTCCCCCTTGTTATATATTTCCAAAATACGGCTAGCTGTTTCCTCAATTGCCTTGTTGGTCACATCAATTACTGGACAACCCAGTCGTTTCACAACTTGTTCTGCATACTCTAATTCCTTTAAGATTCTATCCATACTGGCATAACTGGCATTTGGGGCCAGCCCCAGGGCCTTTAACCGCTCGGTCCGAATAGAATTTAATAGATCAGGCTTAATGGTTAAAGCGACTACCCGACGAGACGGAATTTCCATTAATTCCTTCGGCAAAGGCACCTCTGGCACCAACGGGACATTGGCGACTTTTAGTCGCTTGTGCGCCAGATACATACTGAGCGGCGTTTTTGAGGTCCGAGAAACTCCGATTAGGACGATATCGGCCAGGGGCAGACCGCGTGCATCCTTGCCGTCATCATATTTTACAGCAAATTCAATGGCCTCGACTCGACGAAAGTATTGCTCGTCCATCTGCCACAGCAATCCCGGTTTGAGTTTAGGGGTCAGTCCATAACGACGGCCAACTGCCTCCACCATCGGTCCCAGGATATCTACGGCGATTAGATTCTTTTCCTGGATCAGTTGCTGCATTTGCTGCCGTAACTCAGGCAGAATAACGGTGTAGGCAACAACGGCCCCGACTGCGCTAGCCTCATTTAAGACATCTTCTAGATGCTCCAAGGTGTTAACATAAGGAATTCGTCGGATATCTGAACGTCCCCCATCAAATTGACTGGCAGCAGCCCGGGCGACCATCTCAGCGGTTTCGCCTAAAGAATCAGAGATCACATAAATCACTGGCTTTATTCCTTCGGCCATACCTAACCCCTTCCTTCCCAACCTTTCAAAAGGAAACCAATAATAATATTTTACCACATCCTGGTCCCGGTTTCCTGCTGGTATCAAGCGCTAGAAAAAATTGGATATTAATCAATTTGCCCCACCAATCGGGAGAAGTCAGCAATTTTAGCCGCCAGGTTAGAAACCTGCTTTAATAGACCTAAACGATTTTGCCGAATGGCCTGGTCCTCGACCATTACCATTACTTCTTCAAAAAATTCGCCAATTGGCTCTCGCAGAGTCGCTACGCTTTCCAGGGCTCGCGAAATATCCTTCTGCTGCAAAGCCTCCTGAACCTCAGCCCGAGCCTGAACAAGGACCCTAAATAAACGGCCTTCCACCGGTTCGACGAATTTTGACTCATCGACCAAATCAGTATCGGCGTGCCGAGCTAAGTTATTCGCTCGGGTATAAGCAGTAATCAAATCAGCAAACTCCGTTCGCTGTCTAAAGGCTTGAACCCCCTCCGCTCGACGTTTCAGGTCCGGCAGATTTTCAAAGCCGACCGCCAGAACAGCCTCCAGAACATCATAAGCAATCCCCCTGTCACTCAAGATATTCCGCAGCCGCTGTTTAAAGAACTCCAATATTTCCTGGGTGACCTGTTCTTGAGTCAGCTTCAGCCTGACCTGACCCGCTTCAGTATACAAACGGTAGGCCTCCTTAACCAGTGTGCTCAGAGAAATTTCCAGCTCCCGGTCCAGCATTATCCGGCAAATCCCCAAGGCCTGACGCCTTAAAGCATAAGGGTCTTGGGAGCCGGTTGGCTGGATGCCCACGGCAAAGCACCCGGTAATCGTATCGAATTTATCCGCCAAACTCACAACCATGCCTAATTCGGTGGTCGGCAGAATGTCTCCCGCCTGCCGGGGCAAATAGTGCTCAAAGATGGCCTGCGCTACCTCGGCCGGTTCTCCCCCGCGCCGGGCATACTCGGCCCCCATGATTCCCTGGAGTTCCGGAAATTCATAAACCATATTCGTCACCAGGTCTGCTTTGGCTAAAAGGGCGGCTCGGTCAAGCTCCGCCAGCCGTTCAGCCGACCAGGCTAACTGCCGGGCCAGGTACCCGGCCAAAGCCCGGATCCGCTGGACCTTGTCCGAAACCATTCCCAGGTTTTCCTGAAAGACTATTTTTCCTAGTTTCTCAATGTTTTGTTCCAACGGCACCTTGAGATCTTCCTCAAAGAAGAAACGAGCATCAGCTAAACGGGCCCTTAAGACTTTTTCGTTGCCTTCTCGGACAATTTCCAGGTGATCCGCGGTCCCATTGCGGACCGTAATAAATTTGGCTAATAGCTGCCCGGCTTCGTTTCGAACTGGAAAATAGCGCTGGTGTTCCCGCATTGGCGTGATCAGGACCTCTTCCGGCAGTTCCAAATAATGGTCCGCAAAACAACCGCAGAGGGCGGTTGGATATTCTAATAGGTGCGTCACCTCTTCCAGCAATTCTTCGTCTGGTTCTACTCGACCACCATCCTGCCGGGCCAGTTCCTGAATCTGCTGCCAGATCAAGGAACGGCGCTTTTCTTGGTCAGCGATGACGAAATTATCCTCCAAACGCGGCAGGTAGTCATCAGCTTCAGCCAGAGTAATTGCTCCTTGACCCAGAAAACGGTGGCCATAGGTTATCCGGCCACTGGTCAAACCAGCCAGGGTAAACGGAATTACTTCCTGGCCATAAAGGGCAACCAGCCAGTGGATCGGCCGGGCAAACCGCATTTCACCGTAGCCCCAGCGCATTGGCTTAGGAAAACTCAGACTGGTGATTAGCTCCGGCAGCTTTTCTCTTAATACTTCGACCGTTGGACGGCCCTGGATTTGTTTGATCGCAAAAAGGTATTCACCGGCTGGCGTGGTCCGAATCTCCAGCTTGTCAACCGCCACCCCTTGACTCCGGGCAAATCCCTGAGCAGCCTTAGTTGGCTGGCCGGCCGCATCAAAAGCCGCTTTTTTAGCCGGACCCTTGACCTCTTCCACTTTCTCCTGCTGCTCCTCCGCTACTCCTTTAACCATTAATGTCAGACGGCGTGGCGTACCGTAGGCCATGACCTCGGTATAATCAATTCTTTCTTCGAGCAAAGTTTTTTCAGCCAACTCCTTCAATTGAGCCAAGGCTGATTTCATAAACCGCGCTGGTATTTCTTCGGTACCAACTTCCAATAACAAAGTTCGAGGCATATATTTTAATCCTCCTCCGGGACAGGGGGACAGGTGCACTGTCCCACTTAATTTATAATTAATCCTATTGTCATTGCTATGGATATTCATGGTTTTAGTGGGGCTAACCCCAATTCCTCACGCAGAACCGGGTCTTTCAGCAGGGGATATTTTAACCGTTCCCGCTGCTCAAGATAGGCCTGAGCGCAGGTTCGGGCTAAATTCCGCACCCGGGCGATAAAGCCGGTCCGCTCTGTAACACTGATCGCTCCCCGAGCATCCAGCAGGTTAAAGGTATGCGAACACTTGAGGACGTAATCATAGGCCGGTTGCACCAGACCTTTTTCTACTACCCGCAGGGCCTCTTTTTCGTACATCTCAAACCAAGTGAATAAAGCATCTGTATCTGCTACCTCAAAGTTGTAGCGGGAATAGTCAACCTCACCCTGATGATGAACATCCCCGTAAGTAATCCCATTCACCCACTCAATATCGAAAACACTATCCTTTTTCTGAATAAACATGGCTAAGCGTTCGATCCCGTAGGTTATTTCTGCGCTGACTGGCCGGCAATCAATCCCCCCACACTGCTGGAAATAGGTGAACTGAGTTATCTCCATGCCATCCAGCCAGACTTCCCAGCCTAATCCCCAGGCGCCCAGGGTCGGGGATTCCCAGTTGTCCTCGACAAAGCGAATGTCGTGCTCCAACGGATCTATCCCGATGCGGCGCAGGCTTTCTAAGTAAAGCTCCAGGACATTTAACGGCGAGGGCTTGAGAATAACCTGGTATTGGTAATAATGCTGCAACCGGTTGGGATTCTCGCCATAGCGACCATCAGTTGGTCGTCGGGAAGGCTCCACATAAGCGACATTCCAGGGCTCTGGACCCAAAACCCGTAAAGCAGTGGCTGGATTCATGGTTCCAGCTCCCTTTTCCATGTCATAGGGCTGCTGAATGATACAACCCTGCTCTCCCCAAAACTTGTTCAAAGCCAGGATTAAATCCTGAAAATTCATTCTTACGTGCAGTAGGACCCATTTTCCGGGTCAAACTGCCCCTTCCCCCCTTTTATTTATATAGATAAATAAATAACAAACCTCCCGGTCCGTGCAGTTAATGCAGGGACGAGAGGTTATTTCCCGCGGTTCCACCCTGATTGACCCTTTCGAGTCCACCTTGATTCAAAGTAAGTTTTACTCACTAAACCTTCAGCAAAGCAAATGCCTTACTTCTAATAGTTTAGCTTTCCTCTTACAGCTCCGAAGCGCCTTCCCTATCTCAACCCTACCGGCTCGCACCTTCTACCGGCTCTCTGATCAGGTCTTGAAATAGGTACTCTTCTTCATCAAAGCAGGCGATATTTTATTTTTATAATGTAGCAAAACCGGTTTCAAATGTCAATCTTTCTCTATCTTTTGTTCTTCAATTGTCCCATCCGGGCGTTCGATTTCCAGACTGCAATTGGTCGCTAAAGCAGCCAAGGTTCCAGCCACGCCTAATATAGCCAGCGGCGGTACAGCCACTATACCCACGGCTCCCAAGGCACCAACACTAACTGGGATCTCTGCCAGCACTCGATCATCCTTTTTC
>JAAZDI010000357.1 GCA_012512295.1 Syntrophomonadaceae bacterium | reverse complement strand
TGATAGCATCAAACGCATTCCCTATACCTATTCCCCACCAGTAGTACCTTTTCCTGCCGGCTGCCCGGAAAACTAAGAAAAATTTTAGCAAAAACAACTGGAACACCCCGGGTTTAAGGCGCGAGGAAGTGTCAAGTCCCCGATCGGGCGGCAATTCCATAAAAGATAATATCTACTGCTTGCTCCGCCAAGTTTTTGACATCCACTTGTTGATTCTCAAAAATAATTGGGTAACAGAGAGCACCGATAATTCCAGCGATAATGTGCGCCATGAACCGAGGATCAATATTCCGAATTTGCCCCTCATGTTTTTGTTCAGCTATCAAACTGGCCAGTTTTGCGACCTTTTCCTCCCGTTGGGACATCAGCCACTGGCGCATTTCATCGTTAATTGAAGTATGATCGCCAAAAATAATCTTAGCCAGATCACGGTATTGGGCCGTGAACTGGAGGTGCAGCATAAACATCCATTTGAGCCGTTCTCGCAAATTGCTTACTTCTTCCAATTTAGAGAAAAGACTCTCCGAGTAGAGAGTTAACCCGGCTTTAATCATCTCCTGAAATAGTTCTAATTTACTGGAAAAATACTCGTACACGGTTCCTTTACCCACGCCTGCCCGAGCAGCAATTTCCTCCATTTTCGCTTCATGAAAACCTCGCTGCGAAAACACCGCTACCGCGGCCTCAAAAATCAGAATACGTTTATCCTTTTCTACTCGAGGCTGTTCCATTGCCTGCATAACCGTTGCTGTCCCGCCTTTCCCAGCGATATTATCTGCGCTTATCTTTTAACTCGGTCAGCAGGCTAGACTGGGATCGAACCTCGTTGCTTCGGGCAGGCAGCAAACTCGCCCTTTGGGCTCAAACAAAGATGCCTGCTGATCTTCAGCTGCCTCGGTTCTTTGATGCAAACCGCCAATCGCTGACCTCCGTTAAAACACGGCGCGTTTGATTTTTCTCGGTCAGCAGGCTAGACTGGGATCGAACCTCGTTGCTTCGGGCAGGCAGCAAGCTCGCCTTTCAGGCTCAAACAAAGATGCCTGCTGATCTTCAGCTGCCTCGGTTCTTTGATGCAAACCGCCAATCGCTGACCTCCGTTAAAACACGGCGCGTTTGTCGTATTTGCACGCTGCATAAGTTATTTAGCCTACTGACTCACTTTGGGGCTGAGCACCAGTACCGGCCCCGGTCAATCTTCGCCGCAACCGATTTTTCACGCGGGATCCCAGGTCGTCGAACAGGGTATAGACAACCGGCAACAAGACCAGAGTCAGAATCGTCGAGACCGTCATGCCGCCAATTACCACGATCGCCATCGGGGCCTGGGCTTCAGCCCCCTCGCCAATACCTAGAGCTAAAGGAAACATGGCTAGGATTGTGGCCATCGCGGTCATCAAGATTGGCCGCAGCCGAACAGGCCCGGCGGTGAGAATCGCTTCTTTTCGTTCCATGCCCCGACCCCGCAAAGTATTAATATAGTCCACTAACACAATCCCGTTGCTGACCACAATCCCGGCCAGCATAATCAGGCCGATAAAGGCCGGCACGCAGAAGGTCTTCCCGGTTAGGACCAGGCCTAAAATCACCCCGATAATTGAAGTCGGCATGGTAAACATGATGACAAAGGGATACAGGAATGACTCATACTGCACCGCCATCACCATGTAGACCAGCAATATGGCTAAGGCCAAAGCATACGTCAGGTTTTGAAAGGCGTCAATCATCTCTTTGTTGTAACCACCAAACTCAATGGTGTAGCCAGGCGGTAACCCGATGTTCCGGCAGCGGGACTCGATATCATCGTTCACGCTCTTTAAGTCTCGACCCACAATATCCCCGACCACAGTAACCACCCGGACCTGGTTTTCGCGCTCAATCGTCGTCGGCCCCACGCCATACGATAAGCGGGCGACTTGCTTAAGCATTACCGGGGCCCCGCTTGGGGATTGAATAACCAGGTTTTCCAGGTCGCTAAGATTGGTCCGAGATTCCGGTCGCAGTCGTACCCGGATATCAATCTCTTGATTATTTTTCCGGTACCGGGTTGCTACTTGACCATCAATCGCTGTCTTCACCGTGGATGAAATCTGCAGGGCGGATAGACCATAGACAGCTGCTTTCTGGCGGTCGACCAGAACCTGTACCTCTGGGGAACCCGTGCTAACCGTGGTGTCAATCTCCCGGGTGCCGGCTACCTGCCGGGCCTCAGCCGCCACTTTTTCAGCCAATTCTTTTAAAATGTCCAGGTCATCTCCCTTGATGGCTATGCTAATCGGCGAAATGCCGCCCATGCCGTGCATCATTGGGTCACTAACTGAGACCTCTATGTTGGCCCTCGGCAGTCTCGAGAGCTGATCCCGGATGTCATCGGCCACTTCACTAACACTCCGTTTACGCTCAGCTAGCGGAACCAGCGTGACCCGAATCTGGGCAGTATCTGTCTGAGTGCCGAACTGCCCCATCATCGTGCCGATCGATCCCACACTGGTAAACACCCCATCTACCTCCGGGATCTGGTTTAAGACTGCTTCCACTTGCCCGGCAACCTGATCAGTCTGCGCTAAGACGGTCCCTTTATCCAGCTCAATGCTCACAGCGATCTCGCCGCTATCCATGCTGGGGAAAAACTCGGCCCCAATCAAGGGAATGAGGGCCAAACTGCCGACCAGCATTACCGTTATCCCGAGGATGATGGTTTTTCGGTGTCCCAGGGCCCATTTCAGCACCCGCAGGTAAACAGTATTCAAGTAATCGATCAGCTCACCCCAGCGATTGAGCAGGCGACGATAACCCCGTTGTTGGCGCGGGTCGGCCGGGTCATCCACGGTCAGCATTTTGGAGGACAGCATGGGCACCAGGGTTAAAGCAACCAGGAGCGAAGAAAAGATCGCAAAAGAAACGGTCAGGGCCAAATCCCGAAAGATCTCGGCCGAAAGTCCCTCGATAAAGACAATCGGTAAAAAGACCGCCATCGTCGTAAAAGTGGAAGCCATAACCGCGTTTCCGACTTCACTAGCCCCCAGCCGAGCTGCTTCATACAAACTGTACCCATCCTTACGGTACCGATAGATACACTCCAGTACCACAATTGAGTCATCCACCATCCGGCCAATCCCTAAAGCTAACCCTCCCATAGAGACCAGGTTAAAGGTTATCCCGGCAAAATACATTAAAATGAAAGTCGAGATAATGGACAGGGGAATCGCTACGGAAATAATAAAAGTGCTGCGGATATTTCTGAGAAATAAGAAAATAACCAAAACCGCCAGGACTGCCCCTTCCACGGCACTCCGCTGCACGGTGCTGATGGACTGGTTGATAAACTGGGATTGGTCGAAACTATACTCAATCTCAATGTCCTGGGGAAGCCGAGAGCGGAGCTGGTCAATCTCCTGTTTCAGCTTATCCACGATTTCGACCGTATTGGCGTCGGATTGTTTTTGAATGTGAATCCCAATGCTAGGCTTGCCATTCATGCGCGTAAGCTGGGTCTGGTCCTTAAACCCATCCGTCACCTCAGCCACATCCCGCAGATAAATGGTGCTCCCGGCCATGGATATCAGCGGCAGATTACGGATTTCCTCGATGCTTTCAAACTCAGCCAGGCTGCGCACAAATAATTTTTTCTGGGCATCGGTTACTTCGCCGGCCGACTGGTTAAAGTTATCGCTGCGCAGCACCTGGGTAACCTGGGCCAGGGATAACCCGTAGTTCTGGAGTTTAATCGGATCAAGCTGCACCTGAACTTCGCGGGTTAATCCCCCGGTGATGGTGACTGAAGCAACCCCGGGAATTCGCTCCAGGGTGCTTTTAAATTCCTCTTCAGCGATCGTTTTGAGCTCTACCAGATCCTTGGGCCCACTCATCCCGATCTGGACGATCGGCATCATTGATGGGTCCATCTTGACTACCGTAGGGGTATCCACCCCATCCGGCAAATACCCTTTAATTAAATCAACCTTTTCCCGAATCTCCAGACCGGCAAAGTCCATGTCTTTGCCCCAGTTAAATTCGACCAATACCATGGAAGTGCCGGCCTGGGTCGATGAATAGATATTCTTCACGTCGCCGATTGTCCCGACAATCTCCTCAATTGGTTGGGTTACCTGAGACTCAGTCTCCTCCGGTCCCGCTCCGGGATAGGATACGATTATCCCGGCCATCGGGAATTTCATCTCTGGGTAAAGATCAACCGGCAGTTTGCTCAGGGAAACAGCACCTAGCACAATAACGATACCGACGAGCATCAAGATGCCTACCGGTCGTTTAACAGCAAAGTCGGATATTTTCAACTTTTCGCCCCCTCGCTAACCGTGGTGGCTGCCCCCGGCACTATCTCAACTGCAGTCTGATCTTTAACGGTATTCTGTCCCACCGCCACGACTTGATCGCCGGCCTGGACCCCTTCTACGATAACTACTGAATTAAAATCAGAAGCACCGGTTTTGACTTTCGCCTCGTAGGCCCGCCCATCTCGTACCACGTAGACTATCTGCATGTCGCCCTTATCGACAACCGCCTCTTTAGGCAATATCAACACGTCATTGAACGCCTCGGTGGCTAGTTCTACTTCGGCAAACATGCCGGGCTTCAGCAACTGCTCTGAATTGGCGATTTGTATTTTCACCGGGAAGGACTTGCTCACCGGATCCGCTGCTGGCGCAATGCTGGTTATCTCGCCTTCAAAAGGTTCCGCCGCCGCTGCTGGGACCCGGATCTTAATCTTTTCACCAGTCTTGATCCGGTTGACTTCTCCTTCAGGCACACTGCACTCCACAACCACTCGACTAATATCGACCAGGGTGATTACCGGGCCGCCAGGCATAACCATTTCCCCCGGATCAATAGTGCGGCTGGCCACCATCCCGCTGATCGGAGCGGTGAGGGTGAAGTTTTGCAGTTGGTTTTTAATCAAATCAAGGCCGGCTTCAGCCTGCTTAACCTGAGCATCCGCCAAACCCGAAATGGCCTGGTCAAAAGCCATTTGGGCCATTTCTAAATCCTTATCGGAAACTACCCCTTGGTTATGTAGTTCTTTTACTCTTTCCAGATTGACCCGGGCGTTTTCCAAAGTTATCGCGGCCAGCTGCTGGTTAACTTGCGCCACTGTTAATCCAGCTTCTGCCTGCCGCAATTGCGCTTCTATGTCAGTAGTATCTAACTGAGCCAGAACCTGGCCTTTCTGGACCGTATCTCCTACATCAACCGAAACGGACACGACTTTACCTGATACCTTAGGGGTTATACCTACCTCAAGGTACGGATTTATCTTTCCGGCCAAGGTTATGTTCTGAGTGATCGAACCTCTGGTCACCGTCACAACCTGAACCGGCACCGGCCGTATCTCCTGTTCGCCAGAGACGACTTCTTTGCTGCAACCCCATCCGGCCAGTGGCAGAACCATCAAGGTCAGTCCCAGAAAAAAACACCACCATCGGTTTTGAACTAAGCCCCTTTTTTTCACCAGCTTACACCCCATTACCAATATACCCCCTACCTTTCTCTCCAGTACCGACTGGTCAGTCATTACCCTCTTTACTATACCCTTCGAATTCCAAACTGGTCAATACTTTTCTTCACGACCAGAGGGACGGTTCTTCCGGCCGGTTGGTGACCAAAGGCAACCAGAGGGACTATTCTACGGGTTGTGAAACCGGTTAAACAAGGTTAATTAACTCAAAAAATAAATACGTTTGTGTTTAACGCTTGTGTTTAAACTCGGTCAGTCAGCTGGACAGAGAACGAATCTCGTCGGCTTCAGACATTCATCAAACTCGCCCTGCGGGCTCAAACAGCGATGCTTCCTGTTCCTCAGCCCGCCTCGGTTCTCTGATGTATGATGTAAACTCGTTTCGAGCGTTGCGTTTGATTACAGGTGCAAGGCCTCAGTTCTCTGATATATAATGTAACCGCAATCGCTGACCTGCCGTTAAAACACTGCGCGATCAATATTACGTGTTCTGAATGCTTGTGTTTTCGGTCGGTCAGCCGACTAAGCCACGAGTCAACTCGTTCAGCTTCGCTGATCATCGAGGCTTAAAATGAAGGCTCTACTCAGCCTGAAATTTTAAACAAAAAACCCCAGTTAATAGAAATGGGGGTTCTTGATTCAGACGGTTAAGTCTCATGTTTTAAATCTCATTCTTATGTCTTATATTTTATGCCTCACGTTTAAAGTCTCACGTTTTAAGTTTCACATTTTAAGTCTCACAGTTTAAGCCCTCACGTTTAAGTCTCCCGCCCAACCCATTCCTGCTTCAATCTATACAACGACTTTTTGGGCAGCTTCCCAATCGGCTAAAAACCGCGCAATCCCGGCATCGGTCAAGGGATGCTTAAGCATCTGATTGATAACCGCGTAGGGAATGGTGGCAATATGGGCACCCGCCCGAGCCGCCTGGGTAACGTGCATGGGATGGCGAATGCTGGCGGCAATTACCTGGGTAGATAGCTCATGCTGCCGAAAGATATCAACGATTTCCTCAACCAAGTAGATGCCGTCCTGGCCCACATCATCCAACCGCCCCACGAAAGGACTGACGAAACTAGCCCCGGCACGGGCAGCTAACAAGGCCTGGTTAGCGGAAAAAATCAGGGTAACGTTGGTC
>JAAZDI010000104.1 GCA_012512295.1 Syntrophomonadaceae bacterium | reverse complement strand
TCCAACAAAAATCTCTAGCTCGGTTTGCTTGTCAAGCTTCAAGAATTAGCTTAAGATGAGATAGAATTATTCCTAATCGCTCATACCCAAGGACATAATCACCGATGAAAAATAGCGGACATATGTCATCCTGAGCGTTAGCGATTTATTAATCAAAGGTTATTAATACCTACACCATGTGAACAAAATATGAAAAAACAGGGGGCCAGATTACATGAATTCAACCATTGAGCAACCGGTCTTCACTCAGGAACAGTATATTAACCTGACCCGCCACGCAAAGCAATCGGTCCGCAAATGGGCTAGTGAGCGTTTAATGGAGCAAGCCGAAAATTCTGCGATGGCTGCATTGAGTGATTTAATTGATGACCCAGTCGATGAAATAGCCATCCGAGTGATGTATTTTCTCGCTGAAAAACAGTACCAGCCGGCTGCTCCCCGAATTCTCGAGCGTTTTCAGCAGGCTGCCGCTAATCTACCCGCAAAATCAATTCTGGCTTCCTGGTGCGCCCAAGCCTTAGGAAAGCTGAATTATGCCCCAGCTTTACCCGAGTTCGCCAAATACCTCAGCCAGCACCCGGATGATGTGGCCGTTCTGGGCATCTCTTCCGCGCTAGGTGATATTCACCAGGCTGAGGCTCGTCAGCAGCTGCTCGATTTGTTAAAAACCCTGGAAACCTCCAAAGATGGGGGCATTCCTTATCTGGGTGATGTCGTGGTTGATGCCCTACTTAAATTCCGTCAGCCAGAGGACATTCCTCAGATCTTGCGGCAACATCAAATCTGGCAAAATCTTGGCAAGAAAAATCCGCGTACCCTCGCGGCTCTAGCCTTGACTACCGGCGATAATAATATCTATCACCGACTCGATACCACCTTGGCCAAAGGAGAAGGAGATTGGTTCCTAGCCGTTCAACAAGAAGAAAATCTCCTGGAAATATCTTTAACTAAGCTGCTGGGAGAAGAAATAGCGGATAATTTGCATAATGCCCTAAAAGACAGGCAACCGGCTCAAGTGATTGAGCAATCACTGATCGGGGCAAAAAAAATACTGTCTAACCGCTATGGCAGCCTGGATGTTTTACGGGACTACAACACCTGGAATATGGAACAGTTGCGGCAGAAAATCGCCCCTTCTTTTCTCCGCGACCAGTTAAGTCTGGTGCTGCTCGAGGGTCTGGTTAACCCCCAGTATAAAATCCATCAGAGTCACCAGGACCCAATAACCAGTAAGAAACAAGCCCTGCTGGCCTTAACCGGGCTGTTGGAAATCGCGGCTCGGCAAGACTACCAGGCGATGCTCGCTCGGACCGCAACTCTGTCCAGACTAATCTATCTTCTTACCTCACCTCGTTATTATGTTCCAGTTGAATTCGAGGACCGGGCTTTGGCGATGGGACTGTCTGACGGGCCTGAGTTAGATCTTCTGCTGGATGCAGTCGCTTCAGATGGGACAACTTATGGAGAAATGCGGGCGGTCCGCCTCCTGGGTAAGCTTAAGCATTTAGCCGCTATCCCTGATCTGGTTAAACGCTTAGAATCGACTGCTGATTGGATGCGGGATGCGGCGATTCAGGCCCTGGTGCAAATGGGCTCACCAGTTCTCGATTACATCGAAGAATTTATGCCAGAAATCAATCCGGAGGTTTGGGCTAGATTGGCCGAGGTCTTAGCTCGGCTCCCCTATGAGCGGTCAGCGAAATTGGCTTATCAGGCCTGGCTTAACCCTAACATCCTCCAAAGTGACAGCCTGTTCATGGTCCAAGAAAGAATAGGCAGTCAAGAAGCGATTGCTCGTCTGTGGGAAATCTATCAAGATAACCCCCAATTAGCTGGTCCCAGTCTGGAACTGCTCTGTGATATTCATGAGTATGATTTTCCGGAATTGGCTGAGGTCAGAGAAGCAAACCGTCAGGATGAAGAAGAATTAACCGCCTACCAGCAAGATATGTGGCAGCAGTTGACTGGCAAAACGAAAGCGAAAACGAATAATGATAAAGAAATCGAGGAAGAAAACGCCCAAGAGATTGCGAAATACCTGCAAGAGGACAACCCGCCAAAACCGAAGCCGGTCAAGTCAGTAAAAATTGCCCGAAATGGCCCTTGTCCCTGTGGAAGTGGCAAAAAATATAAAAAATGCTGTGGGAAATAAGGTGTATTAAGGATAAGAGATATGCTGAGAATAGCAGGCATAAAACTATCAATTGATGAGGACCCGTCACTTCTCCAAACCAAAATATTAAGAAAACTCCGGGTAGGGAAAAAAGACCTCCTTAATTACCAGATTTATAAACAATCGATTGATGCCCGTAAACCCGGAAAGATCTACTTTGTCTACACGGTAGATGTCAATCTCCGTAATCAGGACCAGGTATTAGCTAAATGTATTTCTGACTCATCGGTATCACTTACCCCGGACCTGGAATATACCTGCCCGCCAACTGGGACAAGAGAGTTGTCCGCTCGGCCGGTGATCATTGGCGGCGGCCCGGCTGGCCTTTTTGCCGGGCTGCTTCTTTCTCAGTTGGGCTATCGGCCGCTGCTCCTGGAAAGGGGGCCAGATATTGATACCCGCGCGGAAAAGGTTGACCGGTTCTGGAAAACCGGTCTCCTCGACCCGGAAGGCAACGTCCAGTTTGGGGAAGGCGGTGCCGGCAGTTTTTCAGACGGCAAGCTGACCACGCTAATTCGAGATAAGCGATGTCGAAAAGTTCTGGAAGAATTCATCCGGGCTGGTGCTCCCGCTGAGATTCTGTACACTTATAAACCGCATGTCGGCACGGATATTCTGCGCCAAGTGGTCAAAAACATCCGTCAAACCATCATCAACCAAGGGGGAGAAGTAAGATTCAACAACAAGGTGACCGACTTCATTATTACCGGTCACCGTTTAATCGGAGTTACTATTAACGATATCGAAAACCTGGCCGCAGAGGTGGTAATTCTGGCTATTGGGCACAGTGCCCGCGATACCTTTGCCCGACTGCTGGAAAGAGGAGTTCATCTCCGGCCCAAACCCTTCTCAATCGGCTTGAGAATTGAACATCCGCAGCAGTTGATTAACCAAGTTCAGTTCAAAGAGTTCGCAAACCATCCACGACTGGGCGCGGCTGATTATAAACTGTCCTACCACTCCCCCACAGGCCGATCCGCCTATACCTTCTGTATGTGTCCAGGCGGATTTGTGGTTGCCGCAGCCTCAGAAAAAGGCGGCGTAGTTACCAATGGAATGAGCAACTATGCTCGGGAGGCGGAAACTGCCAACAGTGCTCTGCTGGTCGGGGTTAAACCCGAGGATTTTGGCGGCTCTCATCCTTTAGCTGGCGTAGAATTCCAGCGTCGGTGGGAAAAACTGGCTTTTGAATTGGGCGGCCGGACCTATCGCGCCCCGGCCCAACTGGTCGGCGATTTTTTGGTTGACCGGCCCTCAACTCAATTAAGCCGGGTCAAACCAACCTACCGGCCGAGTGTTACCCTAGCCGAGTTAAAGCACTGTTTACCCGAATACGTTACTCAAACCCTGAAAGAAGCGATCCTCAACTTTGACCGCAAGCTGCCGGGCTTTGCCCTGCCGGAGGCGGTCCTAACCGGGGTGGAAACCCGGAGCTCTTCCCCGGTTCGGATCGAACGAGATGCTACCTTTCAGTCCAATATCGCCGGCTTGTATCCGGCCGGTGAGGGAGCAGGGTATGCCGGGGGAATTATTTCCGCGGCCGTTGATGGGCTTAAAATCGCCGAGGCGATTGTTGCCCAGTATCGCCCGTTTGACGCAAGGTAGTCTTAAATAGCTGGCTAAGCCATTCAACACAAAAGGACCCCCACTTACTATTAAGTGAGGGTTAGTTTTTTAACCTACATTCGGCATATTAGCCTCATGTTCAGCCAAGCACCATCGCGCCAAGGTAAGGCATGGAGAAGGCTTAAACCAGGTGCTGGTTTATTTTTTCTTTTAGTTGTTCCTTTCCCATAAAACCAACCAGCCGATCAACTTCCTGACCGTTTTTAAACAAGACTAAAGTTGGAATGCTCATTACTCCAAATTGGACGGCGAGCTGCCGGTTTTGATCAACATTTACCTTGACCACTTTTACGCGATCCTTGTATTCCTCGGCTAGGTCTTCCACGACTGGGGCAATCATCTGACAAGGTCCACACCAGGCAGCCCAAAAATCTACCAACACCGGCTGCTGCTGTTCTAGCACCTCCTGATTAAAGGTTTGCTCAGATACTTCGACAGTGTACTTAACCATAAAGACGCACCTCCTTTTTTTATTACCTCATTATTGTCCCCCAAAAATCTTTAACTCTTTTAAAACTCAAAAGCGCCCATGCCTATTAATCCTCGTTTTTATTAACAGCAAAAAGCCTAGAGTTTAAAAGACTTGATCTTTGCAGTATCAGCAACGTATTTGCTGGCTGCTAATCCGGCCACTTGACCCTCGCCAACTGCCTTAGCTAACTGGTAAGGACGACCCGTACAATCACCAGCGGCAAATAGACCTGGAATATTGGTCTGCATATCTCGATTAACCTTGTAGTGTCCATCAACCAACTCAACTCCGGGCACCAATCTTTCCGGCGGTACTTCGGCGCCAACAATGAATACTCCGTCTACCGGAATGCTTCCCTTTTCAAGCTGAATCCCTTGGACCGTAGCTTCGCCAAGGATTTGTTTGGGTTTATCATTAACAACCTCAACCCCTGGACCAAGATTCCCAATTTCTTGATAATGCGGCAGATAGTAGACCCGTTGACAGATTTCGGCCAGATAACGGGCATCCGCCTCAGCCTCCGCATTATAGGCGATAATGGCTACATCCTTGCCTCGGAAAAAGGGGCCGTCGCAAGTGGCGCAGTAACCTACTCCTTTACCTAAGAATTCACGTTCTCCGGGCAGATAAACTGGATGGACGATACCAGTTGTAATGATGACACTCTTGGCCCTAAACATTTCCTGTTTGCTCATCAGGCCAAACTCATTTCCTAGCGAATAGATGCTATCAATCTTTTTTCGAGTTATTTCAATTCCCAGCGTAGCAGCGTGATCTAAAAACCGCTGCCTCAGGTCTTCCCCAGTAATTGAAGGAAACCCAGGGTAATTGATAATCTTTGGTGCCTTTTGCAGCGGCGGGCTGCACACTTCGGAGCCAAATATCAGTATTTCTCGATTCCTAATCCTCGCGTTAATCGCCGCTGATAGTCCGGCTGGCCCACAACCAATTATCGCAATGTCCCAAATCTTCTCCTCCATCGTGCTAACTAACCCCCTAAATTAGTAAAATTACGTATTTTAACGATTTAACTTTAGAATGAATTGGATCGCCTTACGAAAGGCATCTTCCGGGTTTTCTCCCTCATTCATCCCAGCCAGGTGGCAGGAGACTAAATAGTGCTCTGCCATCTTAACTGTTAGTTTATCAACTGCGGCCCTGATCGCCGTTAGCTGATGCATTATATCTTCACACTCACGACCTTCTATAACCATTTTTTCTATTCCGTTCAAGTGCCCTTGGACCGTTCTTAATCGGTTTATTATCTCTTTTCGATTAGCCTCATTCACTTGAGCCATCGAAAAAACACCTCCTAATATCTAAACGCCCCAACCCCACCCCCTGGGGGGTGGTTAAATTAAGCATACCTCTTGTTAACAAATATGTCAAGCTAATACTTGTATTATATCCTTATAAATAGCCTTAACCCCCCAAGTTAACCTTAAGCATAAAAAGCTCGTTCACAAAAAAGTAAAAATATTTGCTCAAAGTCTGGGTTATCTTGTATAATCTATAGATACTCAGCTCCCCGGGTTAGATTCTCGGGATAACTGGATTTTTTGGGGGAGGATTTATAATAATGGGAATGACGATTACTGAAAAGATCCTGGCCGCCCACGCTGGAAAATCAGGGGTAGAACCAGGAGAACTAATCAACTGTCGGCTGGACGGGGTTCTAGGGAATGATATCACTACTCCCGTGGCCATCAACGAGTTTAAAAAACTGAATATAAAC
>JAAZDI010000103.1 GCA_012512295.1 Syntrophomonadaceae bacterium | reverse complement strand
GATAGAGACTTGGGACTTGTCAATAATATCTAAGTAAGATCGGCCAAGGATTTCTTCTTCCGAATACTCAAGCATTCGACACAAGGCTTGGTTAACCTGGGTTATTTTCATTAAGGGATCCAGGCAAACTAATCCTTCCGTCATGGTCTCAATCAGAGTCCGATATCGGCTTTCGGAGGCAGCCAACTGGGCCACGCTATCCTTAAGGAAGGTAGATAACTCGGGCCTATCAAGCTCATCTAAGACATCCACCATCTTCAAAAACTTTTCGACGTGATTACTCTGACTCATTTGCTGCCACCCCCCTTACCGTCAAGCGAAAAAGCAACAATTTCGACACTAATTTAGACCAAAATATGTATCCTACTAAAATTCTACATGAAAAGCTACAGTTAGGCCATACCTTTAATTAAGATTAAATTAATCGAATATATTGTTAATGTTATTTAAAAAATTAACAACCCCTCAAGTTAAAAACTGGAGGGGCTGGATCTTTTGATTCTGATTAATTGATGAGCAACTTTTGATAAACTGATCGCCACAAGTCTATTCATGCGGTTCAATTGTATACCCATCAGATTCATAGCGGTCATCTAAATCCGCCAGAGCAATGCGGCATTGTCTGGTACTACCATCCACTAAAAGCAAGGCCTGGGTTAATTCGGTTAAGGCTTCGCCATTGCGGACAACACCCATTGAATTTCGGATTTCTTGGGCTGATCCAGATAGATGACTGATGGCAGACTGAACTGCCTCTTTTTCGTTCACATTAACACCTCCTGCGGATAGTTTCTCCGCCAGTTAGGTGTGATATGCGCATCAGAACACGAAAACCCGATTGCGCCGTGTTTTAACGTAGGTCAGCGATTGGCGATTTACATCACATTATTTCGTTCCCAGTCTAGCCTGCTGACCGAGTTAAAACACAAGCAAAGCTATTACCATATTAACTGAATGAGAGACCCCAAGTTATACGTTACGACACCTAATAGAAAGCCCACCAGCAGACTGACCACCACGGTTGCCAGGGTAAACAGCCGGCTTTGGCTTTCCTTATAGATACAGGTTAAAGTAGCGACACAGGGAATATAAAACATATAAACCACCAAGAAGGTAAGCCCGGCTAAAGGAGTAATATTCTGGATAAGGATTGTTCCTAGATCACCCAGACCTTCCGAGGCATGATAGAGTACTCCCAGAGTTGAAAGAGACGTTTCTTTAGCAAAAAAACCAAAAATAAGCGCGACCAGTAAACGCCAGTTTAAGCCCATCAATTCCCCAATTGGTTCCAAGACTTGGCCGATCCGGGCCGCTAAGGATGCTTCAAAAGGCGCATTCAAGGGGAAACTAGATAAAAACCAAATTAACACCGAGGAGATAATAACCACATTTTTAATTCGGTTTAAAAAATCCAAGGTCCGGTAGAGGGTGGCTTTAAGCACATTCTTTAGCTTAGGCCAGCGGTAGCAGGATAGGGGTAACGATTCTGGCGGCTGATACTCAGCGGCAAACCGGGTTTTTATTATATAAGAAACCAGTGCCGTGACGACCCAACTCAAGACAACCAGGACCGACATGATCAAGGTAGCAGTCAACGGGGCAAAAAAAGCCGCTGCAATGTACAAAATCACCGCAAACCGGGCCGAACAAGGAATAAATGAGCTGATCAGCATCATAATCAAGCGATCCAGCCGATTAGGAATGCTCCGGGCGCTGATTATCGATGAAATATTGCAGCTATAACCGAGAATAAGCGGAGTGAACGTCTGACCAGCCATTTTTAACCGGGCCATCGGCCGGTGCATAATAAAGGCAATGCGATCCGCATAACCGGTTTCTGTGATTACGGTGAAGAAAGCAAAAAACAACAGCATTTGCGGGAAAAAAGCCAGGGCTGAACCAATTCCCCGAAAAATCCCATCGGAAATCATACTCATTAGCAATGGCGGAAGATAATGGCTAAAGACAGACTGTTGAAACAGCTCGGCAAAACGATCCAACATTGACCCTAATAATTCAGAAATCGGTGCCCCAATCGTAAAACTAGCTAAAAACAAAAGACTAAAACAAACGACCATGATTGGGAAACCCCAGTATTTGTGAATCAACACCTTATCCAAACGGGCGGTTAGTTGCTCCTGTCGCCCAGCGTGTTCTTCAAATCTATCACTAAGCCCCGAGCTCAAAGCCTCCGGAATAATTTTAAAGGCTGGTTTTTTCATTAATTCCTCCCCCTGCTGCTTACTCCACATTTTATTTTATTGATAATAGCGTCGATTTAATCTAAATAAAACTTTAAAATATCTCTGAATTTATCTTCTTTAGAATTAGATCGAATTGCTTCGCTTCTTCCTCGGTCAGACAGGATAAAATCTCCCGGGTCAGTTCGCGGTGAAAGTGGTGGTGTTCTTTGAAGGCTTCAATTCCTTTTTCCGTTAAGCTAATAAGGTAGACTCGACGATCAGCTTGAGTCATATGCCGCCGGGCGTATTCTTTTTTTTCCAGCCGATCAACCGTAACGGTGGTGGTTCCGGTAGTAACCCCTAATTTTTGAGCCAGATTCTTCATATTCATCTCGCCATGCTGACCCAGAATCTCCATCGCATGAACTTCGGAAACAGATAGGTCACCGGAACGAATCACGGTTGATTCCCATGACGTAAAGCTGCTGATAAATCGAATCAGTTCATTGGTTAATTCATCAATCAAACTATAACCCCCTTCAAACAGTATGTTCTTTAAAACTATATTATTATCTTATAGTTTGAATTCCAAACTAAATGTACCCTATCAGGGTAATCCTGTCAAGTCTTTTAACTCTTCTCAGAACTCGATTCTATCCCATTTTTATCCCATACTTGTTTTTTAGATTTTGATTATTCCGGCCAAATTATTTATAAATCAAGATAGCCGCCAATATAAACCAAGATAGCTGCAAGCAAAAAAAGAATAACCCCACTTTAACAGCAGGGTTTTCAAAAAATAAATATTCTTTATTCACTATTACATTGGTCTTACTCGAAAAAACCCGCAGGCCTGTGCCCCGGGATGATGGTGCTCAACCAGCTTCATTAGTCCCGCTGCTCCGACCAGTTTAATAATCTCCCGAGCGTCTATCCTTCTGGGAACCCGTTTCTCCAAGTTGCCGTATTTTTTCAGACTCACCACACAGCCCCAGCGAATTTCTTCCCGGCCCTGAATCTCCACCAGAAAACAGCACTCCCCACAGGTATTGACGGCCTTCTCCCGCATTTCCGGCAAAATAACCCGGTGGCCGGCCCAGAGCTTGTTGTCAAAAAGATTACCGGCCATACCAGGCACCCGCCTTCGTTAAAGAAACGGCCCGAAAGAGGGCCCGCTCCCCAAACCGATTCCGAATAGCATCCCCGGCTACCTCCAGCTTTTTTAACTTGACCCGGTCAACGAACAGGGTTAACTGTTCTGGCGATTCTCTTGCCAAATTGGAAAGTGCCAGGCCGACCAAGCGGACCGGCCAGTCTGGGGACCAGTGCCGCTGCAGCAACTCCCTCGCTCCCTGGTAGATATCGAGGGTCAAATCTGTCGGTCCCGGCAAGGTCTTCATCCGGGATAACCAGGCTAATTCTGGATTGCGCAGGATCAGGGTAACTGTTCTCCCTTTATATCCCTTGGCCCGGACCCGTCGGGCTACCACTTCCGCTAGTTCCAGCAGAACCACCTTAACTTCTTCCCCCTCGTAATCCCGGGGCAGGGTAAGCTGATGGCCGATACTCTTATATTCCTCTAGCGCACCGGGATCCACCGGGCTATTATCAATCCCATTGGCACATTGCCATAAGACCTCGCCCACCACGCCAAACTTTTTTCTTAAGGTCTCGACCGGACATTTGGCCAGGCCGCCGATCGTCCAAATCCCCATGCGGTGCAGGTGCTGTTCGTAGCGTCGGCCCACGCCAAATAATTCTCTAACCGGCAAGGGCCAAAGCCGTTTGGGGACGTCTGCTTGAGTCAGCACGGTTAGGCCGTCCGGTTTTTGCAGCCCGGCAGCCATTTTCGCCAACAGCTTATTCGGGCCGATCCCGACGCTGCAGGTGAGCTGCAGTTCCTGACGGATTTGTTCTTTCAATTTATTGGCTAACTCAACGGGTGGCCCAAACAACCCTTCACAATTAGTGACATCCAAAAAAGCCTCGTCGATCGAAAATGGCTCGACCAGAGGCGTAAAGTTCCGCATGATCGCCAGGACGCGGCTGGAGTAATGGACATAGTGGTGGTACTGGGAAGTAATAAAGATCCCTTGCGGACATAGGGCCCTGGCTTCGCCCACCAGCATCCCGGTCTTGATGCCAAAAGCTTTGGCTTCGTAGCTGGCCGCCACCACAATGCCCCTTCGTTTTTGGGGATCACCGGTCACAATGACCGGCTTTCCCCGGAAACTTGGTTCGAGAGCCTGGTGAACGCTGGCAAAAAAGGAGTTCATATCAGCCAGAAGAATAGTTCGGGACATAACAAAACCCTCTTTCCCGAATAAATGTTCTGGTTATATTATACCCAGAACTGCTGTTCGAAGAAAGAGGATTGACAAAACTTATGTTCGGTAAATATTGGGTAATGCTTGACACTTGTGCGGGACAGTGGGACAGGTTAACCGTCTCGGTTGGGTAACAACGAAAGGTAAGGATAGAGCTGGTTATTCGCAAGCAGTTTTCTAAATGAAGCGAGTTTCTAATGATGGTATTGTAAATCCTTTAGTTTTTTAATAGACTTTCTATCCTTATGCAGTATTTCACCGGCAATATCTCTTGATCTTTCGTCCAAGTCTCCTCTTAGAACTTTTTCAGCCATATTGACGCCTTGGGTTTCTCCTTTTATCGCTTTTTCTATAATTTCAGCTGTATCCGCATCCGAACCTAAATCCATGTTAATTTTAATATCTCCCATTTTTCCCTTCATTCCAAGATTCTCTTCCGGCCGCCCACCGATATCTTGGATATAACTTGCTAGTTTATCAATATTTTCTCTATGTTGTTTCTGAACTTCTTGAAAAGCTTGCTTCACATTCTCATCTTCTAACTTAGATATAAAGTTATTAAAACTCTCAACCGCCATATATTCTCCCTGCAAAAGCTGATTAAGAGATTGTATTGTTTCCTTATTATCTGCATTATCTGCCACCTTTTTAGCCTCCTTCATGATGGATTCCTTTTTGCTTGCAGCAATCTTATTTTTCCACCTATCCAGAGAAAAATACTTGTGTCCCTTTTTATTGGTAAACACAAAAACCCGCCTCAATCCCAAAAACAAAGCCATGGGAAGGGTTCAGTTAACCTCTGCAATACATTCTGGGCTGTCATTGACCGGGTTATTAACGAACGGAGAGACCCGGTAGGCTTCCAATTTTTCGACCGGTTTTAGGCGGGAAAGGAGCGAAGCAATTGCGTCAGGCGAGTTAAAGGCATTACTCAGCCACAGTTGCTCGTTTTCTGGTGGCAAGATGACGGGCATACGGTTATGAATCGCCCGAACCGAACTGGCCGGTTCGGTGGTCAGGATCGTAAAGGTGAATAACTGCTCCCCATCGGGTGATTGCCAGGCATCCCATAAACCGGCGAAGGCAAAAAGTTCTCTTGAGGGTAGGACAATGCGCATCGGCAGTTTGGCTCTGCCGACCTTTTGCCATTCGTAATAGCCGTCAGCCGGTACAAGGCAACGCCGCCGGCTAAGCAAGCTTTTGAAAGCCGGCTTTTCCGCCACTGTTTCCAACCGGGCATTGATCAACCGGCTGCCGATACTTTTATCTTTAGCCCAATAGGGAACTAATCCCCACTGCATCATTTTTAGCCGGTTGCTTCCGTCCACCTTAAGGACGACCGGCACCGACTGAGTGGGGGCAACATTATACCGGGGCGGAAACTCAATCTGCTCGGTCAGGCAGCTGAACCTCTCCGCTACAGCCACTGGTCCGGCAGTCAGAGTAAATCTTCCGCACATGAATATCCCCCCTTCTCAACCATCTCCACTGCATACAACGGCAAATTCAATAAACAGTCTTCCTTTTTTGTAATCAGACATTGAGGTTCGGATTTTCCCCATCCGAGATTATGCTATCTGTCCAACAACTCCAGAAAAATAAAAAAGCCGATGCTCGAATTGCTTACCATACACCGGCTTTATTTTTTCTTAAATGGCGGGAGTGTGCGGGAATCGAACCCACCCACGACAGGATCGCTGCCGCGCGACTGGATTTGAAGTCCAGGAGAGCCACCAGGCCCAAGCCACCCCCGTAACATTAATCCTACTATACTATTCTAAAAAATAATAATCAACCTTTGTGTTTCCTCGGTCAGCGGACTGGGAAAGAACCTCGCCGGCTTCGAGCCGGCATCAAACTCACTCTGCGGACTCAAACAATGATAAAATATCTGAGTGCAAAGTACAGTCTACCTAAAATAACGCCTCGTGTCAAACCTATTCCTGACACCTAATAGATAACATCACTATTTGCGGCTACTACCTCAAAGCCGGCCTCCTTTAAGGCTTTGAGCACCATCTCTTCATCAAAGGTATCCTGCTTTAAGAGCAGGCTGCCTTTATCGCCGGCTGGAGAAAAAACCGTATGGGTTATATTAACACCCAGGTCTTTCATGATCTGAGAGATCTCGGCTAAAACTCCCACCCGGTTTTCCACCTCCAGATGAATCCGCAAACCGGGTTGCCTTACCCCCATGATTTCGATAAAGGCATCAAAAATATCACTCTCCGTAATGATCCCGACTAGTTGACCCTGTTCCATTACCGGGATACCCCCCACGGCATTTTCGCGCATTAAGAGAGCCGCCTTTTCCAGGTAATCGTCTGGGCTGACAGTCACCACCTTCTGATTCCGCGGTAAGATATCGCCGATTGTGGTTTTAGCTAGGAGGTAATTCAACTCAAAAACGCTCAAGGTAGTCGCTGGCGATGGTGAAACCTGGCTAAGATCCCGATCCGTTACAATCCCAATCAACTTACCCCGATCAACAACTGGCAGTCGGCGGATTTTGTTATCCTTTATCAGTTCCAAAGCCTCGGCAATAGTTGTTTTTTTACTAACCGTTATTGGGTTAGGTGTCATTCGACTCCTGACGAGCATTTTGCAGCCCCCCTTTGTCTTAGCCTAATAAAATGACTAACTCCTTGTCATTTTGAAGCAAAGTGAAGGATTCTTTACTCTCCATCAACACTTAGGCGGAAGGTGTAGGCCATAAACTACATTGCCCCCCTTAGCCGCGACCGCCGCCGAGATACGCTTCTTTGACCTCCTCGCTTTGGGCCAGTTCCTGGGCCGGTCCTTC
>JAAZDI010000102.1 GCA_012512295.1 Syntrophomonadaceae bacterium | reverse complement strand
TACTCTTACCGCCAGCTAAGATAATTCCGCCCGCCGTTTTAAGTTTTGCCAAAAAATCTCCTCCAACCAGTATTTGCTATGTAAAGGTCCCTATTGCCAAGCGGTTCCTGAAATACTTTTCATAAACTCCAAGAATACCTAAATATGTAAACTATAAAATATAATACCAATAGGGTTAAAATAAAAAGGAAAACCAATAGCCTCTCAAATGCTACCGGTTTTCCTCTGATTCACTGCTTTCCGGCTCCCGACCGGAATTGCGATAGTTGATCCTTTGCTGGGTTAGTGCAGATCCGTCGTGCATTACTCATAGAGAAACCAACACCCTGGCAGTGTCGGGATTCTGTGCAGACGTCCGCCTCTCGCGCATTGCTTATAGAGAGACCAACACCGCATTTAAAGGCCTCAACCACCGGTAGAACAGTCTGCAGCACAGGGAGGTTCAGAACCAGGCCCACCTCGAGGACCGGTTGAACCACCGTATTTACCAGCCTTAACAAACATCCCGAAGTATTTATAGATTCGTTTTAATTCCTTTCCCTCACACCCCGGGCACTGAACTTTATCCAGGTCGTGAGGGGATGTCTTTATTTCAAATTGATTACCGCAACTTAGACATTGAAAGTCATAATAAGCCATTGATTTGCCCCCCTTACCTATATAAACTGTCCAGTTATAACCCTAGTTTAATTTAGAAAATTAGATCTCAGCCGCGACTTTATCTTCCCCAGCATCCGTGGCCTTGTATTCATCAACGATTTGTTGCTGTTCAGCAGCTTCTAATTCTTCTCTGGCCTTGCTCAAGCTCAGACTCATTCGTTGTTCCTGTGGTTTAAAATCAAGAATCTTCACGGGAATCTCATCTCCGGCATTAACCACGTCTTCCGCTCGACCAACCCGATAAGGAGCCAATTGAGAGATGTGGATCAAGCCTTCGACTCCAGGCTCAACCTGGACAAAAGCGCCAAAGGGTACGGTTCGGACTACCTTGCCGGTAATAATTTGACCGATTTGATACTTATCGGCTGCCAATTCCCAGGGACTGCGGATTATTTGCTTTAATCCTAAAGAAATCCTTTGTTTTTCTTTATCAACGGCTATAACATATACTTCAATTTCATCATTTTCCTGAACTACTTCTGAAGGATGATTAATGTGCGTCCATGACATTTCCGAAATGTGCAGGAGACCATCCGCTCCGCCTACATCGACAAAGGCCCCAAAATTAGTTAGGCGTCGAACAATCCCACGGCAGCGCTGACCCGCCTCAATCGTTTCCCATAGTTTTTGTCGGGCAGCTTCATATTCTTCTTCTAGAATTGCCTTTTG
Organism: Syntrophomonadaceae bacterium; assembly: GCA_012512295.1. Taxonomy (GTDB): domain Bacteria; phylum Bacillota; class Ch66; order Ch66; family Ch109; genus JAAZDI01. The sequence continues at coordinate 12,879 of JAAZDI010000102.1, read as the reverse complement.
AGATAAAACTACTTTATTTTTATTACGGTCCAGGTCAATTACCCTCAACCGTAACGTCTTACCCAGATAGTTCTCCAAATTGCTGACATAACCCCGTTCGATTAACGATGCCGGGACAAATCCGCGGGCTCCAACATCAACTAACAGGCCACCCTTCACTACTTGAACAACTTCACCAGACAGTTCTCGTTTAGTTTCAAAGGCTTCCTCTAAATCAGCCCAAGCTTTAATCTGATCAGCTCGTCGTTTAGATAAGATCATTGTCCCTTCATCGTTTTCCGCACGAACAACAAAAACTTCTATTTCGTCTCCGGCTTGAACTAGTTCCCGAGCCGAAGTAATATTTCGGATTGATAACTCTTTTAATGGGATAATCCCTTCCGATTTACCCCCTACATCTACCAGCACTTCGTCGTCCCGAACCTGGACTACTTTACCTTTAATAATGTTGCCTGAACGGAGATCAGGCATATCCCGGGTAAGCTGGTCCTCCATCATTTCTGACGCTTCTCTTTCATCCATCTGAGTTTCGAGTTCCGGTGCTGGTGCAGATTCTTGGTTAATATCACCAGTAGAATCATTTGGAATAGTAGTCAAACCATCTTTCCCTTGTTCATTTTCCAACAAACTTTCTTGTGCAATTTTCGACATCTTAACTATTACCTCCTCAATAATCCATTCTGGAGTAGAAGCTCCAGCGGTAACCCCTACCCTGTGTACCCCTTGAAACCAGTCCTTTTCAAGTTGAGAAGCATTCTCTACCTGATACACTGGTATCTCGGCCGTCTGACATACCTGGACCAACTTACGGGTGTTAGCACTAGAGAAACTGCCAATTACCACCATTAATTGAACTGCTTGGGCGAGTTTTCTAGCAGCCTCTTGTCTCTCTCGTGTCGCCGGGCAAATGGTATTGTAAGCTCTTACCTCACGTCCCTTTTCTAAAAGTACCCGAACTACCTCACGATAATTGCTCTCGGTTTGGGTCGTTTGGCTGACTACCCCAATCCTTGAGGATTGAGGTATCGCTCGAGCCTCTTCCGGATCAGCCACCACAATCCCTTGTCCCATGGTCCAGTCTAAAATTCCAGTCACCTCAGGATGGTATTTATCGCCAACTATGACGACAACGTATCCTTCTGTGGCCAAAGATTGGGCATATTCCTGAACCCGCCTGACTAAAGGACAAGTGGCATCAATTATCTGAAGACCATGCTGCTCAGCCTTACGCAAGATATCAGGACCTACGCCGTGCGAACGAATAATTAATCGACAATCAGCATTTGGGGGAAGCTCCTCTACTGCTTCAACCACTCCAATTCCCTTTTTGGCCAAGTGCTCGACAACCGATTGATTATGAACAATAGGGCCCAGAGTATAGACCTTAGGTTGTTTTCCGGCTAGGGCTAGTTGGCGCTCCGCCTCCACCAGTGCTTTTTCGGCAGTTTCTAGAGCCCTTCTAACCCCAAAACAGAAACCGGCCGCATTAGCACGGACAACTTCCAAAACACTATCCCCTCGTTAAGATTACTACAGTCTAAGACGGTTGGATCAAAAACGAATGGTTAGTCGTTCATTTATTAGTATTGTTTGGCAATGCTTGAGGCCAGCTTTGGACCTACTCTTTACGTAGTAACAGAGCTATCTGTTCCATAATATCTTGGCTAATTATTTCGAGATTTTTCGTACTGAGCTTTTGCTCATAATATTCGATATATTCAATTGGTTTACCAATTCGAACTTCAAAAGACTGAAAGAATGATCCTTTCTTTCCCATCTTATCGGTCCCTACACAAGCGACAGGCAAAACTGGTACTTTGGCTTTCAAAGCGATCATTGCTACTCCTGGCTGCGGTTTGAGCAGTTCCCCAGTTTTACTGCGCGAACCCTCTGGGAACAAGCCTAGCACTCCTCCGGCCCCAAGGATTTCCAGGGCCCGTCGAATTGCCGATCGATCCGGTTGTCCTCGCTTAACTGGAAAAGCATTTAACCTAATAAGCAGATTACCAAGTAAAGGATAGCGAAAAAGCTCTTCCTTAGCCATAAAATGCACTGGACGAGGAAGAGCTGTGCCAATTACAATAGGGTCCCAGTTACTAACGTGATTGGAAACGACAACGACTGGTCCTTTTACCGGAAAATTATCTAATCCACTAATCTTCCAACGCCACAAAACCCGAAAAATGCCTCGAAATAATCCCCGGGCAAACGGGTATAGCATTATTTTTCTCCCCCGTTAATGATCTCCAGCATTTTATAAACAACCTCTTCGATGGTCATCGTGGTAGTATCAATTACCACCGCATCTGGTACCTGGACAAGAGGCCCTACCTCTCGTTGGCTATCTAAAAGATCTCTTTCGATCATCTCCTTTTCCAATTCAATTAAATCTGTCTGAAAACCTTTAGCCGCCAATTCTTTTTGTCGACGCAAAGCCCTCTCACGGTTAGAGGCCGTAAGAAAAAACTTGAACTCTGCATCAGGCATCACATAACTGCCAATATCGCGGCCATCTAATACTACTCCCCCATTAAGGCTCATCTCTCTTTGAATCCGAACCAAATTAGCCCGTACTCCAGGGACCCGGGCAACGAACGGAACATACCGTGAGACCTCAGGGGTCCGTATTAAGTAAGTAACATCTTCATCATCACATAACACCCGTTGGGCCGCACCATTTTCCGCCAATAGTCTAATATTGGTGTTTGCCGCCAGGTCGGACAGGGCTTTCTCGTCCCTGAGATCAATTCCTTTTTGTAGAGCCTTATAAGTCAAAGCCCGATACAAAGCCCCGGTATCTATATAAATATAATTTAATCGTTCTGCAACTAAACGAGCAACCGTACTTTTACCGGCTCCAGCTGGACCATCGATGGCAATAACCGGCAGACAGTTTGAATTTAACCTACGTTTATATTTATTCATAATAGTTATTTTAACACAATCGACTCTGATTGTCAGGTTTTTCTTTATCCAACTAATACGTCGGCAATACTCGACCCACTGCCTCGGCAACCAAGCGCAGTTCATCAATCATGTGGGAAAAACAGGTCGGTGTTAAAGACTGAAATCCGTCAGATAAGGCTTCCGTTGGGTTTTGGTGGACTTCAACGACAATGCCATCGGCGCCAGCGGCGATCGCCGCCCGGGCGATAGGCGCCACCATACTGGCTCGTCCGGTTCCATGGCTGGGGTCAACAATAACCGGTAGATGAGATAATTCTTTTACGGCTACTACTGCCCCCAGGTCAATAGTATTCCGGGTATAGGTTTCAAAGGTGCGGATTCCTCTTTCACATAAGATAACTTGTGAATTGCCGGCAGCTAGGATGTATTCAGCGGCCAGCAACCACTCCAAAATTGTCGCTGCAAAACCCCTTTTCAACAGGACCGGCTTGTTGGTTTTGCCCACCTCTTTAAGCAAGGTGTAGTTTTGCATGTTCCGACTCCCTACCTGCAAAACATCGGCATACTGACAAACCAGGGGTAGCTCACGGGCATCCATCACCTCAGTCACAATTGGCAACCCGGTATTTCTGCTCGCTTCCCTTAAAATCTCTAAACCTTCTTGAGCCAGCCCGGCGAAGGAATATGGGGAAGTACGAGGTTTATAAGCTCCTCCTCGGAGCATATGGGCTCCCCCAGCTTTCACTAATTCAGCCGCTTCCAGGTAAAGCTCCCGCCCCTCAACCGCACATGGGCCAGCAATCACCAGCAACTCGCGACCGCCTACCGTCAGCCGTTCGCCTATCTTTATAATGGTATCGTCTGGATGTTCTTCTCTAGAAGCCAGCCGGTAAGTTTTCACCAATAACTCCTCCAATAGTGCTGCTTCTTGTTCTCCTGCTTTTCCAACCAATTATACCACTTGTTATTGTTTTTTTCAGAATGATTATCCCTGAAAGAACTCTATATATGCTATTCTTTTACTATTCTTTAGATGCTACCTATGTATAATCGCTATATAATCGCGATATAGACATATAATCGCGATGGCTCACTGAGTTAGGTCTTGACGAAGCTCAATAGCATTACGCAAGTAAATATGTTTTAACTCGCTCGGACTCTTTTGGGTATTGATATGCATCAATACTCGAATACAGCGAGGCAGACTCCCTGGTACTTCTACCTCGTTACAACACAGCAAGGGAATATGATTCCATCCCAAAGACCGGGCCGCGGCGGCTGGAAAAACCGCATCTAAATCACGAGTTAAGGTAAAGATAATGCTCGCTATTTCATCGATATCCACATCGTTTTCCTGAACCATTTTTAACAACAATTCCTCGGTTGCCTGGCAAATACTTTCAGCCGTGTTTTCCTCTATAGTGATTGCCCCCCGCAGAGCTCTGCACCTGAAGGACATATTAGCCAGTGTCCCCTTTCTGATAAATGAGTTATGGTACGGCTCGATGTCCGAGCCCAACAGCTACCTCATCCAAGTGCAACAAGCCTATACCGAAAAAGATGGCTACACTAACGTGATCCTGACAACGGGCAATACCAATCTTCCCCCCAACATTCAGGCCAATAGCTTTAGGCATAATCTGAGATAAAGCTTCCCGCGTCGCCCCAGCAACTGCTCCTTCATCCGGGTGGGTATCTTTAATTACTCCCTCTCGTTTGGCGGCAACCACGGCTCTCTCCACTATTTTGCTAACAGAACTGACAAATTCCCCACCAAAATCAACCGCAACTGCTTTTATCCCATTTTCACCAAGAGATCTTTTGACACTGCTTTCTTCAGTCCGACTAGTTGTTATGGCCATGCGCAAAGCCGCATTGGCTACTTGCTTACTACTCATTCCCGCACCCCCGAACCCAAATTAACTAGGGATCTAGGCAAGAAATTATCCGATCTTACACATATTAATTTATTATATTATATCCTTCAGACAAAAAACAAGGAAGGATCCGGTTTGCTTAATCTTAATTCCTTAACGCTTAAAAATTTTATCCTGGAATAAATTAGCCATTATGTATTTTGGTCATAATGGCTTTTAATAGCTATTAATATTAAACTAATTAGTTTTCAATGTTACTTGACCGATCCGGGTTAGAGACTGGTTTACCTTTATTTCCTGCTTCTTTTTCGGATAGCGAACATTTTCCGAAACATCCAGGATCAAAACAGTAAGGGAATGCTGATAATAAGAACCATTTATCTCTAAGATATCATCATTGCGAACGGGAATGGTAACCCGCTTTTCTCTAAAATCTGCCACTTCCTGTCCATTAACCAAAACAGTCGCCTTGGGCATGGAGGAAAAGTTAATCAGTTCCAAGGTGATAGTTCCGACTGTCTCACTAGTAGCCGGTTGCAAGCCAATTAAGTCGTTTGAGTTGAACTCCTCGGTCAGCCCAGAGTTAATTTGATTTACTTCGTCTTCAGGTTTTGTCGGAACAAGGGCGGGCTGAATTTGTTTGGATTCTGGCAACTTATCTGAACCCATCCTTTGGGCTTCCAAGCGTTCGGCGAAACTCAAATAGAATCGAAAAGGGTCCTGAGTCATTAAGGTTTGCGTTACTACCAATGCTACCAGACCAAATATCACAAAACGCACCAGCCACTTTTCCAGTTTTTCTCCCCAGGCTAAAAACGAATACTCCCGAGAGTATTTCGCCTTCTTTTCCATCTCGATCCGCCTCCGCTTAATAAATGTCTCTGGTACAAGCTATGCCGGAGAGATGGTAAATATACTCTTACTTTGCATTTATCTCTGGGCAGAAAAAATCTTACGTCTAGGCAGCAGAATTGCATCATGCAAATAGGTGAAGCAGGGACTCCAGCTAAAACTGTGTTATTCAGCGAGGCTGAAGGAGTTTAATTAATTAAAGCTAATCAGGTAAATTAGGTACTCTGTTGAACTTTCTTCCCGGCTGCTCGACCGGCAACATACCCGGTCGAAAAAGCTGCCTGCAAGTTAAATCCGCCGGTATATCCATCTACGTCGAGCAGTTCCCCCGCAAAGTACAATCCATCGGCTAAACGAGAAGCCATCGTGCGCGGATCTATTTCTCTGGTTGAAACCCCCCCCGGCGGTTACGATCGCTTCTTCAATTGGCCGGGTGCCAGTGACTGTTAATCGTAAACCAGTTAACAAAGAGGCCAGCTTCATTCGCTCCTCTCGGGTTATTTGATGGGTAAACTTGTCTTCCGGAATCCCGCTTAGTCCAATAATTACTGGAATCATGGCCTTGGGCAATAAATCACCCAAAGAATTTTTAAAAAGTTTTCGCGAATTGGCAGCTAAATCGCGCTGCAGCCGACGGTCTAACTGCTCAGGGGTTAAAGCTGGTTTAAGATTAATACTCAAAGTAATCCTGGCCTTTGCTCGGACGCCATCTTTCTTTTTGTTAAATAAACACCGGGCTATGTGGCTGCTTAAAGATAAAATAATTGGGCCAGAAACACCAAAATGGGTAAACAGCATTTCACCAAACTCTTCGCCCAGAATCCGGGATGATCCCTGAGAACCAGGCTGATTCACTCGAGCGGTTACCCGAACATTTTTCAACGATAGACCCTGGACATCTTTCACCCACTTTTCCTCGACTTCAAGCGGGACCAGTCCAGGCCGAGGAGAAATTACCGTATGCCCAGCCGCAACCGCCCACCGGTAGCCATCGCCGGTACTTCCAGTAGCTGGGCAGGAGAGGCCGCCAGTTGCTAGAATAACTGCCTCGCCACGATATTCACTGCTTTCCGTGACCACCCCTAACACTTGGGTTCTCAGGGTATCTTTTTTTTCAATCAGGAGGTCAACAACCGGCTGATTGGTCAGTACCCTTACTCCAGCGGTTCTAATGAAGCGTTCAAGTGCCCGGAGTACATCGGCTGACCTATCACTGACGGGAAATACTCGCCCCCCTCTCTCCACCTTAGTTGCCAATCCTTGATCAGCTAAGAAGTCAATCAAGTCTTGGTTACTGAAAGCAGTTAACGGTCCGTATAAAAAAGCCCCGTTCCCCGGGAAATTTTCCACAAATTCCGGTAACGGTGCCATATTAGTAATATTACACCTTCCCTTACCCGTCAGCAGCAGCTTCCGCCCAATCCGAGAGTTTTTTTCCAATAATAAGACCTTGGCTCCTTCCTTGGCGGCCATGCCCGCTGCCATCATGCCAGCTGGCCCGCCTCCGACCACAATCACATTTTGGGCATTATCTTCAGGCAATCTTTTCACCAAACTTTCGCCTCGAAATCTCAGGATTCATTATACACTTGACGGATAATCGCTGCAGCTAGGGTCGCAGCCCCAAAGCCATTGTCAATGTTGACTACTCCGATGCCGGCAGCGCAAGAACTCAACATAGCCAGTAAAGCGGCCAATCCGCCGAAACTAGCCCCATAGCCAACACTGGTCGGCACGGCAATGACTGGTTTATCCACCAGACCGCCCACGACACTGGCTAAGGCACCTTCCATGCCAGCAACGACAATAATCACCTGAGCTTGATACAAGCGTTCCCTTTCCTCTAACAACCGATGCAGCCCAGCGACCCCAACATCATACAGGCGCTCTACCCCACAACCGATGAGTTCCAGGACAACCGCCGCCTCCTCGGCCACCGGCAAGTCGGCGGTTCCAGCACTAACTACTAATACCAACCCCCTGGGGTCAACCTTTTGCTGGCGAACTGCAATTACCCGGGCCAGTTCATAGTATTCGGCCCCCGGACACACCGCCTGCACGGCTTCAAACACCTCTGGAGTAGCCCGGGTGGCTAAAATGTTGCCCCCTTCGGCGGCCAAGTGTTTAATAATCGCGACTATCTGCTCTATCTGTTTCCCCGGACAAAAGACTACTTCAGGATAGCCACTGCGTATAGCCCGGTGGTGATCCAACCGGGCAAAATGTAGGTTTTCGTATGGCAGGTTTTTTAATTTATCAAAGGCCTCATCAATTTGAATCCGTCCAAGCTTGACTTCTTCCAGGAGACAACGCAGTGCTTTCTGGTCCATACCGCTGCCTTCGGCTAACCTTCCTTTCGTAGACTATTACTATTCTAGACTGCCATGCCAGTGACCTCGCCACCCTCGGAAGCGATCCCACCTTACCGCGCGCATCATTCGCCGCCGATTCTCATAATGATTGATGGGCGATCACGCCTCACACCTCACTGCTGTTTTCTCCCTGGGAATTCTCGATCTTTTCCAAGCCAGTCTCAACATTATTCAAGTGTTCCAACATACACCGGCGTGCGTCTTCCGGCTGCCTATGTTTAATCGCGTTTAGGATTGAGTAGTGTTCTTGGATGATCTGCTCAGCCATCCCAGGGCTGTCGTATAAACGCTGACGGCCATCACGAAAGGTTTTGTGCATAATATCCGCGACTGTATTCATTATCCGTAATAAAACAGTATTCTGCGTCGCCCGGGCAATCGAGTAATGAAACTTTAAATCGTAGTCCACGGCCAGTTCTTTCTTTTCAGCTGCTTCTTTCATACTCTTGAGCGCTTCTTCAATATCTGCCAGTTGACGTTCAGTAGCCCGCAGCGCGGCAAATCCAGCTGCTTCAACTTCCAGTACTCGCCGAACCTCCATTAATTGAGCGACTGGATTCCTTTCTACTGCCAAGACCCAGGCTAATGGTTCAATGGTTGAACTCTGGCTGGTTTGCCGGACAAAAGTACCTTCACCTGGCCTTATGTCCAAGATCCCCATGGCTTCAAGAGCAGTCAAAGCTTCCCGCACGGAAGCCCGACTGACTCCCAGACGTTCCGACAATTCCCTTTCAGCCGGGAGTTTATCTCCCGGCTTAAGATTCCCCTGAAAAATCAGTGCCTTAAGTTGATCAACTATTTCTTCATAAATTTTTCGCGTCTTTATGGGTTTGAACTGCAAAGGCTCTTCACCCTTTCTATGACGTACTCCCACCACTACACTAACTATACTATTGATTATAGCCTGACGGTATTATTCGAACAAGAAAAAACAAAAGCAGCAATTAATCTCCAAGAAAAAACAGGAGCCTCATTGCCGCTACATAGTTAAATTAAGAAAAAAGAGTTGTTGATAAGTTGCTTTACGCCTTTTCAACGCCGATCAGTTATCCTTAAGCTGTCGCCTTCTTTTTGCTTACTCCTTCTTTTTGCAAGCCACGAATATATTCCAAGCCGCGCTGGACTACCGCCATATTAGCGGGCATCTTGTCCAGGTATTTACCCTTAAAGGTTTTCACCAGAGCATCTTGGACGACCTCTAGACTAACCACCCCGGTTGCGCCTATCAAGGCCCCCAGCATAACCATATTCGCCGCTCTCGTCATACCGGCCTCGGTCGCCAATTCCAGGGTAGGGATTTCGTATACTTGAACATCTTTGCGGCAGACTGGTCGGTCAATCAAGCTAGAATTAACCAGGATAATCCCCCCTGGCTTGACTCGGGATTCAAACTTATCTAATGAAGGCCGGTTCATGATAATGGCTATTCCCGGATTAGCGACTACCGGAGAACTTATTTCTTTGTCGGAAATAGTCACCATACAGTTGGCTGTGCCGCCCCGCATTTCCGGCCCATATGAAGGAACATAAGCGACTTTTTTCCCTTCCGCCATGCCGGCGTAAGCCAGAGCAATACCAATGGTTAACATTCCCTGTCCACCAAACCCAGCTAGTAATAACTCATGGATCATTTATTTCACTCCTTCCGGAACTTTAAACTCACCCAGGGGATACACTGAAGTGAGATTGTTTTCCACATGTTTACAGGCCTCCAAAGGCGCCATTCCCCAATTGGTTGGGCAGGCCGATAGAATCTCGACCATACTGAATCCTATTCCCTGCATCTGAGTCTCAAAAGCCCGGCGAATTGATTTTTTGGCTTTGGCAACCTGCGCTGGGTTAAATAGGGCTACTCTGGCGACATAAGCTGCTCCTTCCAGCGTAGAGATCATTTCACAAACCCGCATCGGGTAACCAGCCTGTTTCGCTTCTCGGCCATAAGGAGAGGTCGTGGTGACCTGACCCATCAGCGTGGTTGGAGCCAATTGACCCCCGGTCATTCCATAAAGGGTGTTATTAATGAAAACAATGGTAATCTTCTCCCCCCGAACTGCGGCATGAACCATTTCGGTTGTTCCAATCGCTGCTAAGTCACCATCACCTTGATAAGTAAAAACGAGCCGATCCGGCAAAACCCGTTTGACCCCGGTTGCCACTGCCGGCGCTCGTCCATGCGAAGGGCCAATACCGTCAAAATTAAAATACTCATAGGAAAAAACCCCACAGCCAACTGAGCCAACGCCAACAGTATTCTCCTGCAGCCCCATTTCTTCAATTACTTCAGCACATAGGCGATGGGCAATGCCATGATGGCAACCCGGACAAAAATGCCAGGGCCGATCAATCAGGGTTTTGGGTCGCGAGTATACTTTTACTGTTTCCGTCATCTAGGCCACCTCCGCTATAATTTGTGAAATCTTGTTGAAAATCTCACCGGGAGTTGGCACCTGACCAATCCGACCATAGAACTCGACCGGCAGCCGGCCGTTGATGCTCAGCCGGACATCTTCAACCATCTGACCCATACTCACTTCAACTACCAGCACCTTCCGGGCTTTTTGGGCAACATTGACCAAAGCCTCGTCCGGGAAGGGCCATAAAGTAATGGGACGGAAGAGACCCGCTTTAATCCCAGCCTCGCGTGCCTGCTCCACCGCTGCTCTCGCCACCCGACTAACGATGCCGTAGGCAACGACTAAAATCTCGGCATCTTCGGTATAGTAAGCTAAGCTCCGCTTTTCATTGGCTTCAATTTGATGATACTTAGCAAACAAGTTATGGCAGTGTTGTTCTAATTCATCTGGTGGTAGGTGTAAGGTGTGAATTATATTGGGTCCTCGCCCTCGCATCCCAGTTGTTGCCCAGGGCTTCTCCGAAGGAACGGGTTCCACCTCCGGCAAGACGACTGGTTCCATCATTTGTCCCATCATGCCGTCAGCAAAAACCACCACCGGCGTACAGTATTTTTCCGCTAATTCAAAAGCCAAAATAGTATGGTCAATCATTTCTTGAACTGTGGAGGGAGCTAACACTAATAGCCGGTAATCTCCATGTCCCCCACCTTTAGTCGACTGAAAGTAGTCTGCCTGAGAAGGCTGAATACCACCTAAGCCGGGAGAACCCCGCATTATATTAACGATAACGGCCGGTAATTGGGCTGAGGCAATATAAGAGATACCCTCTTGCATTAAGGAAATACCGGGACTAGATGAGGCTGTCATTACCCTAGCCCCGGCCGCCGCAGCTCCAAACACCATGTTTATCGCTGAAACTTCGCTTTCTGCCTGGACATAAGCCCCGCCTACTTCCGGCAAGCGACGTGCCAAGTATTCAAGCACTTCGCTCTGCGGGGTAATGGGGTAGCCAAAAAAATACCGACAGCCGCCCCGAACCGCCGCTTCGCCGATTGCTTCATTTCCTTTCATTAAGAGAAGCTCCGAATTCTTCACCTTCTGGCCTCCTTTTCCACTTCAATTACTACATCTGGGCACATCCGGGCACAAATAGCACAGGAAATACAACTTCCCTCATCAACTAGCGTAGCTGGATGATACCCCTGCGTGTTCAAATGTCCGGCTAAAGCCAGGCAATTCTTCGGACAAAACGCAATACACAAGCCACAACCTTTACATCTTTCCTCCAAAAAACTGACCTTTGCCACCCTCCTTAACACCCTCCTTGCTTCGTCTTATTGTTATGTTTAATGAAAAAGCTATTGGTATAATGTTTTTAAAACACGATGTGATTATGATTTTTCATTGTTTAATGGTCCTGCTTAGGGGCAGGAAGAAGGTCTACTTTTTAACCATTCCGGCAACAAATAGATATGAATTGGAATTAACGGCAGCGGCTGCATCAGGTCAAAGTGTTTAACCGTATTAGTGATCGTCTCTGTTAACTGACTGCGCCATTGTTCTAATCTATTGGCCAATACTCCTAATCCCAAAATTGGCAAACTGAGTTTTTCTGCGGCTTGGACCACAATCTCATGCCCCCAGAGTACGTGATTTAATTCAGTCGCCTGACCTAGATTAGGATTGCTAATAATTCCATTCATCTTTAGACGAGAGGTTCGTTCGATCTCCCGGCACATAACCGCAATCCTATCAGGATCACGGGTATAGGGACGAAAGGGATTAACCACCATGAGCAGGTGATGCTCTATTTTATTAAAATCCGCCTGATATACCCCCAGGGCTGTCGCGCCAATCTCATCGCCGCCAACATCTAACACAACCCGGATGCTGGTATCCAAGAGCAGACTGCGCAGGCCGGGACTAAGAATAGGCAAATCCGCATCTAACCATTCGTCTCGAGGCACTATCACCTTTACTCCTTGCTCAGCTAAAAAATGCCTCACCTCACGGGAACGAAAATAGGGGTTGGCAATATCCAAGTCAACTAGAGCTGTCTTTTCTTTGACTGCTAAACTCAGGGCCAGGTTTATCGCAATCTCGCTTTTACCACTGCCAAATCCACCGGTCAGTACTATAACGCGCCGCATATCCAACCTGCCTCCTAGTATTAATTTAGTAAGCAAATAGTTAATATCGTATCATTGCTATGATCGTGTTGCGGTCTAGGCATGATAATTTGCATATGTCCGCTATTTTCATTAGTGGTTATGCTCTGCGGGCAGGGGTGTTTAACAATAATACCCAACTCATGACTAGCAGGCTCAAAGCTAGGTGTCAATAATCACCTGACTAACTGTTCTAGTGGTCAGACCGCCATATAATCATATAAACCTTTTATATTCTACCTTTCGTTGTAAATTCCTCTTTTCAACAATCATCTTTTCCTTTTTTTTTATCAACGAACTCATCCCGCTTCGCCGACATCGGGGTTTAGGTGGAGACTCTACTCTACCT
>JAAZDI010000101.1 GCA_012512295.1 Syntrophomonadaceae bacterium | reverse complement strand
GTCGTTCTGGGTTTGGCTGACAAAATAATCGCCGCCATTAAAGCCGGTAAGATTCGACATTTCTTCCTGGTTGGTGGTTGTGACGGGGCGAAATCGGGCCGAAATTATTACACTGATTTCGTTCAGCAGATACCTCAGGACTGCGTGGTCCTCACGCTGGGCTGTGGCAAGTATCGCTTTAACTATCTTGACCTGGGTGAGATCGACGGAATTCCACGGCTCATTGATCTGGGGCAGTGCAACAATGCCTACTCCGCGATTCGGATCGCCGGTGCCCTGGCCGAGGCCTTCGAATGTACTGTCAATGACTTGCCACTAAGCTTGGTGATTTCCTGGTTTGAACAAAAAGCGGTCTCGATCCTGCTGACCTTGCTGCACCTGGGGATTAAAAACATTCGGCTTGGTCCCAGTCTGCCAGCTTTCCTTACGCCGAATGTGCTCAAAGTCCTGCAGGAAAACTATAACCTCCAGCCCATTACGACTCCGGCGGAGGACTTAAAAGTTATTCTAGGATAGGTTCAGATAATTTAGAAAGACCAATTACTTTATCGCTGGGGAACTCAAAAACTATTCCATGGGCGGTTTAATCCAAAAAATAGTTTATTAGCATTTGGTCAGTGCTATGAATATAACACTATTCGTTTATAATGGGTATGATATGCATGATAATTCTGAGCGAAGCGAAGATTCCTTTCTCAAATGTTGGCTGGGTCAAGTTCAGACGCATGTTGGAATATAAGGCGCAATGGTATGGCGCAAAACTAATCTTCCAGCGTTGAGAAGCAGGATCCTTCGCTAACGCTCAGGATGATGAAGGAAATTAAGGGGTGGTTTTGTTGCAGTGGACCGAGGAAGCCTTGCAGGAAATTGAGAAGGTACCCTTTTTTGTGCGGAAGATGGCTAAAAGAGCGGTTGAAAGTGAGGTTGCCAAGGCCGGGAGAACTGAGATCACTGTCGAGGATGTTCGGGCCGCCCGGGAGAAGTACATCAAGTTTGCCGAAGGAGATCGCGAATCTGGAAAGAAATCCACCAAAATTGCGGTTGTTCGTTGTGAAACGGTTTCCGAGGTCTGCCCGGGGGTTGCCTGTTTTAAAGCTTTTAACCAGCGAAAACTGGCTTTTAAAGAATACGGTCCGAATACTGAAATGATTGGCTTTTTCACCTGTGGTGGCTGTTCCGGACGCCGGGTTTCCCGATTAGTTGAAAAGCTGGTTAAACACGGACTAGATGTGGTACATCTTTCGTCGTGCATGCTGTTAGAAGATGAATATCCCCGTTGCCCGCACCGGGATGAGATCAAGCAAACTATTGAAAAAAAAGGAATCAAGGTGGTCGAAGGGACACACCATTAATTTGTGGCTCAGGGGGAGTTTGATGATCTGGATAGAAAATTAAGGGGGAAATAAAATGGAGCAAAAACGTTTCCTGAAAAATATTGAGTTTTCTCAGGTTATCGAGCTGGCATCCCTGGTCGATTATGCGGATGGTCAGGTCGTTAGCCGAACTCTAGCCCAGGGAAAACCGCTCAGTGTAACCCTGTTTGCCTTTGCTGAGGGTGAAGAAATTAGTACTCACTCATCCCCGGGTGATGCATTGGTGTATATTTTGGATGGGGAAGCAGAGGTGACCATTGGTGAGCAGAAGTATATTGTACGCCAAGGGGAAGCCATCGTTATGCCGAACAACATTCCGCACGGTCTGATCGCCCGGAAACGGTTTAAAATGCTATTGCTGGTTGTTTTTAGTCTTACTTAAGTCCTTCTGGGATTCACTCATAATTCGGAGTGCTCAAAGCCTGGAGTGTGAGATTATTTGGTCCGAAGACTTGAGCAGCGGGCAAGATTACGAAGGAATTAAGGTGTTATCTCCTTTTTTTAAGATCTAAGGGAGATTAAAAAACTGTTCTTGCTTAAATACCGTTCTTTTTTAAATAAATGAAGCTCTGCCTTACCCGCCAAGCTGACGGACCACTGGTCAGTTTCTTGTCTTGTAATAAGCGTAATCAGTTATTAGGAAATCCACCGAGAATCCTCTCCATTTCAATGGGGAGATGAAAGGCCAGCCACTATATGTATCCAAGATATTCCCTATGGGAAGGGCATTTATGGAACTCCAGTTTTTATCTTGAAACAGTTGGGTCTATTTCCGAAGAAGCAATCAAGAAGTATATCGAAAGCCACAACCCTAACGGATGATGCTATGTCAAATATACTATCTTTGGGTTTTGTCTATAAAGAAAGGAATGGAGCAGATACGTAAGCGTAAAATAATCCCCACCTTGTAGAATAAGGCGGGGATTCAAAATAAGCTTATTTACCGACACGGCATGCAGGAGGCAAGGAATCAGACCACGGGAGCAGCTCATCCAAGGCATTCCTGT
>JAAZDI010000100.1 GCA_012512295.1 Syntrophomonadaceae bacterium | reverse complement strand
TCAGAACAACGTTCGAATAATCGGGTTATTATCATAGGGAGGTTCTGGATATGTTGAAAGACAGCCTGCGACTGCTGCAACCCCCGCTCCCCGGGCAAAACAGTCAACAACTGTCTTTCCTCATCTACTAGATTGCCATTATTGTCAATAACCGCAGCCGATGTTGTATAGGCACTGGTATCTAACCCTAAAAACCAAGCCATAATCTATACTCCCCCGCCCGTTTGAGGTGAAGAGGAATTATTTTTTATCAGACTACCCAGAATCCCATTCACAAATTTACCTGATTCAGGTCCACCAAACCGTTTAGCTAATTCGACTGCTTCATTGATGGCTACCCGATCTGGTACTTCATTCAGAATAAACATCTCATAGACCGCTAAACGCAAAATATTGCGATCAACTACGGCCATCCTTGATACTTCCCATTCGGTGCTTTCCCGCTGAATTAAGCCATCCAGGTTTTCGCGATATTCCCAGACTCCGCTAGCCAATTCGCGAGCATAATCAATCGCCGAAGGCTGAACGGCAAACTCTTGCAACACAAAATCGAGAGCGTCTTGCAACTCTGCTTTGACCAAATCCATTTGAAAAATCACCATTAACGCGGTCTCGCGTGCTTTTCTTCTACTCATTAACTATCTCAGCCGATATAAGGCTTAGGCCTGCTCTATTATGACCAATTGCCACCTTCCGGCCAGACCTCCTCAATCGCCAAAGTTCTTATAATTAGCGTTCTGGAAACATTCGGTTGTAAAAGTCCCGCCAACTACCCTTTTCATCAATCCGCTTGCCTATAAAATATCCCAGGATAGCACAAAGAACAACAAAGAGCGATCGCCAGAACCCAAAGGCAAGTATACAACAACTAAACCCTACGCCGGCAGCGACACCCAAAATTTTCCCTCGATGTTGTGCCCAAAGCTCGGTCAGAATTTCATTCATCACTATATGATCCCCTCCAATAGAAAAACACCCTATTCCACCCGGGCTGCCGCGTCGTAGCCGATATTATCTACCTTGACCCGCACCTCGACCACTTCTGTCCCGATGGTGTCGTTAATTTGAGTCTTAACGTTTTGTTGGATTTGTTCGGCTATCTCGGGTACTTTCACTTCTGGTGAAAGGACAACGCGCACAACAACAATTAAGCCAGCTGCCTCGACTCGGATCAGGGGTTTCACTTCCCTGACTCCGCGCACCTGACGAACCGCCCGGTGCACGACACTTTCCAGGGCTTGAACCGTGGTTACTACTCGACCCAATTTTAGTTCCCTTATAACTCCCTGGGGAACGGGAGCGGTCTTAAAACTGTCAAAGAAGAGGATTAACCCTAACAAAAGCAGAACAGCTCCCACCAGACCGACTAACCATTTTCCCTGGGTCTGATTCAGGACACTCAATAATTGGTCAATGGGCACCATCCATCCCAAGCTAATGGCTATGGCAAGTACACCCAACCCGGTCAATAAAAGGGATAACAGCGACACCAATAACCTCGCCTTTACCTTCATGGTACCACAACTCCTCGTATAACTTAAACCCCCTGTTTAGCGCAGGGGGTTTGACTCAAGCTTTTCTTATTTTACTCGGGGCTCTTCTTCCTTAGTCTCCCCTGGATGAAGGGCAACGCCCTGGACGTGAACATTAGCTTCAACTACGGTTAGGCCAGTCATGCTTTCAATTGCCCGTTTCACTGCTTCCTGGATTCGTAAGGCTACCTCCGGTATCCTCACCCCATACTCAACAATAATATACAGATCAACCGCTGCTTCTTTTTCTCCTACCTCAACTTTAACTCCCTTGCTGAGATTCTTGCGACCTAACATTTCCGCGATACCGCCAACAATCCCGCCGCTCATACCGGCTACCCCGGGAACCTCTGTGGCTGCTAAACCCGCAACGATTGACACGACCTCGTCAGCGATCCGAATTGAGCCTAGATCACCCCGTTCAACCTTTTCCATTCTCACACCTCCATCCCTGGGTAGTTTTACTTATTGTACCAAATATTAATCTTTACGTCCAGTTTTTTATTAATTATCCTTATTTTGCGCTGGCTTGTTAGCTTTTTCCTCCAGAAATTTTTTGGCGACCATGGGGAAAAGAGCATAGCTTAGGAGATCTTCTTCGGTTTGGGCCAAGCTCCCAATTTCCTCGCGGCACTGCTGGAGTCGGGGCTCAATTAAATCAGCCGGTCGACATTCGATGGCCTGCTTCTTACCAAGAATCTTCTTTTTGATGTCAGGATTGATCTCACCGGGGACCTTACCATAATAGCCTTGAACATACTTGCGGACTTCAGTGGGGACCATACCGTATCGTTTGCCGGTGAGTACATTAACCGCGGCCTGGGTTCCCACAATCTGACTAGTTGGGGTCACCAGCGGCGGGTAACCCAATTCCTCACGTACCCGGGCAATCTCTTCTAAGACCTCAGGCAAACGATGCAAGGCTTGTTGTTCCTGCAATTGGGCGACTTGGTTGGAAATCATCCCGCCCGGCACTTGATGTTCGAAAACCCGCATATGGGATATTCTAGTAATTCCCCGTTCGTGACCTCGTTTAATCCGGACCTCTTCAAAGTAATCAGCGATTTCAAATAGTTTACCCAAATCCAACCCAGTCTGGCGTGGACTTTCCTGCATCACCCGGACCAAAGTTTCGACCGGGGGTTGGGAGGAACCAAAAGCGAGTGGGACCGAAGCAGTATCTACCACATCAACCCCGGCTTCCGCTGCTTTAAGATAAGTCGCTACGGCCATACCTCCAGTATAATGGGTATGTAATTGAACCGGTATTTGCAAACGTGCTTTCAGGGCAGAGATCAGTTCAAAAGCCCGGTAAGGAGAAAGTAGTCCGGCCATATCCTTGATGCAGATGGAATCCGCGGCGCGATCCTCTAGCTTCAGGGCAGTCTCCACGTAGTGCTCCAGCGTGTGTACCGGACTAATCGTATAAACCACCGAAGCCTGAACATGCTTACCAGTTTCTTTGGCCACTTGCATAGCTTTTTCTAGATTTCTGATGTCATTAAGGGCGTCAAAAATCCGAAAAATATCAATTCCATTTTCCGCCGCTTTAATGACAAATCTTTCAACAACATCATCTGGATAGTGGCTATAACCTACCAAAGACTGTCCCCGCAGCAGCATCTGCAATTTGGTTTTCTTCACCTTCTGGCGAATAACCCGCAGCCGCTCCCAAGGATCCTCATTCAAAAAGCGGAGACAAACATCAAAGGTTGCTCCACCCCAAACCTCCAGGGAATGATAACCAATTTCATCAATCCGCTCTAAAATCGGCAGCATGTCTTCTAGCCGCATCCGAGTCGCCCACAAGCTCTGATGCCCATCACGCAAGGTCGTATCCGTAATTTTTAGTCTTTCCATTCAATATCCTCCTGTCTTCCCGACAATATAATCCGGCTTGGAAATTCTGTATACAACCTACCTTAACAAATTGAAACTCAGGTACCTACTGGTTACCTGAGTTTATAAAATTCCATCTTTAATTATAGTTGGCCCGGATAAGGTTTGGCAATAAGCATTTATCTCCTATTCTCGAGTTATCACCGAAACCATGTTTTCTTTATAGCCCAGAGCGTTGCTAACCAGCTTGATTACTGATTGCTTCTGTTC
>JAAZDI010000099.1 GCA_012512295.1 Syntrophomonadaceae bacterium | reverse complement strand
GTATAGTATTTTTTCGAGGGCCCTAGGAGACATATCCAGCAGCAAGCCCATCCGGCTCGGAATTCCTTTGAAATACCAAATATGGGAAACCGGGGCCGCCAATTCAATATGACCCAATCTCTCTCGACGTACCTTGGAGCGGGTTACTTCAACGCCGCAGCGATCACAGATAACTCCCTTGTAACGAACTCGCTTATACTTACCACAATGGCACTCCCAATCCCGGGTAGGACCAAAAATCTTTTCGCAGAAAAGTCCTTCTCGCTCTGATTTTAGGGTCCGGTAATTAATGGTTTCTGGTTTTTTTACTTCCCCACTCGACCAGGCCCGGATCTGCTCCGGCGAGGCCAATCTAATCCGCATGCGGTCAAAGTGATTAACGTCCAACAAGCCCTCTCCCCCTCTTAACCAATACTCTTCTTCGGGAACGGCATTATTGTCCTAGTCATAGTCCCCATAATCCGGTGGTTCGTCTAAAGTATCTAGGTCATCTCCCGGTGCATAATTGACGGATTCAAAGGATTCATCTTCATCAGCCGGTTGTTCTTCAGCGGCATAGCTATGCTCATTTTCAGCTTCCAGTTCCTCGTCGTCACCTTGGACCTCACCTTGAAAGTTATCCAACCCGTATTCCCGGGCCGCCTCGTTAATGTCTTCTTCAACTTCTTTTATTTCAATTTCTTCATTTTGATCAGAAAGCACCTTAACATCCAGTCCTAAACTCTGCAGTTCCTTGATCAGGACTTTAAAGGACTCGGGAACACCTGGTTCGGGTACATTCTCCCCTTTGACAATGGCCTCATAGGTTTTAACGCGACCCACGACATCATCTGATTTTACGGTCAATATTTCCTGCAAAGTATAAGATGCGCCGTAGGCCTCGAGAGCCCAAACCTCCATCTCCCCAAAGCGCTGTCCGCCAAATTGCGCCTTACCGCCCAACGGTTGTTGGGTAACCAGGGAATAAGGACCGGTTGAGCGAGCGTGAATCTTATCATCAACCAAATGGACTAGTTTTAACATGTAGACATAGCCCACTGTTATCGGATTATCGAAAGGTAGCCCGGTCCGGCCATCATACAAAATAGATTTACTCACTTCCACGAATGAAGACGGCCTGTCTTCTGCATTTGCCGGTAATCCCTGAGCCGACTCAGAAACCAGCTGATTGCTCCGGGCTTCTCTTTCTAATTGCGCATACTCTAAATAATTCTTGACCTCTTCTTCTCTAGTAACCTCGCCTCGCCTGACGCGGGCTGCACTTTCCAGAATCCGGTGAATATCTTCTTCATTCGCTCCGTCAAAAACCGGCGTAGCCACACTAAGGCCTAAAGTCTTAGCAGCCCAACCGAGATGACACTCTAAAACCTGTCCGATATTCATTCGGGAAGGTACGCCTAAAGGATTGAGGATAATTTCAATTGGTGTCCCATCAGGCAAAAAAGGCATATCTTCTTCCGGCAAAATCCGGGAAATGACTCCTTTGTTGCCATGCCGGCCGGCCATCTTATCTCCCTCGGATATCTTCCGCTTCTGCGCCACATAAACCCGCACCAGTTGATTGACGCCGGGAGCTAGTTCATCATTGTTTTCCCGCGAGAAAACTTTAACGTCGACCACCTTCCCTGATTCACCATGGGGCACGCGCAGGGATGTATCCCGCACCTCCCGTGCTTTTTCCCCAAAAATGGCCCGTAAGAGCCGCTCCTCGGCGGTCAATTCAGTTTCTCCTTTGGGAGTAACCTTGCCGACCAGAATGTCGCTGGGTCGGACTTCTGCCCCAACCCGGATAATTCCGCGCTCATCTAGATCCTTTAGCTGATCTTCTCCAACATTGGGAATATCTCGCGTAATCTCCTCCGGCCCTAGCTTCGTATCTCGGGCATCACACTCGTACTCTTCGATGTGAATCGAGGTGAAATAATCATCCTTAACCATTTTTTCGCTAATTAAAATAGCATCCTCGTAGTTATAACCTTCCCAGGGCATAAAGGCAACCAAAACATTTCTCCCCAGGGCCAATTCACCTCGATCAGTTGAGGGGCCATCCGCAATGATCTCCCCGGCTTTCACGCGTTGTCCTTTAACCACAATCGGTTTCTGGTTAATACAGGTACCTTGATTGGAACGCTCAAACTTCAATAACTTATAGTAATTCCGTTGTCCTCGGTCGGTCCGAATCACGATCTCATTACCGGTAACTGATTCAACAACCCCGGCTTCTTTGGCAATAATGACTACACCCGAATCTAGGGCGGCCTTATATTCCATACCGGTTCCGACTAAAGGTGCCTCAGTGCGCAACAAAGGAACCGCTTGCCGCTGCATGTTTGCTCCCATCAAGGCTCGGTTAGCGTCATCGTGCTCTAAAAAGGGAATCAAAGCTGTGGCAATACTCACGACCTGTTTGGGTGACACATCCATGTACTCAACCTTGTCCGCTGGAACCTCCAGAATCTCACTGCCATATCGAGCATTGACGCGTTTATTGATAAAACGGCCATCCTTATCCAGCGGCTCGTTCGCTTGCGCAATAATATAATTGTCTTCTTCATCCGCCGAAAGGTACTCTATTTCATTTGTGACGATACCGCTTTCTTTATTTACCTTTCGGTAAGGAGTTTCGATAAAGCCATATTCGTTGATCCGGGCATAGGTACTCAAGGAACCAATCAATCCGATATTAGGTCCCTCAGGGGTCTCAATCGGACACACTCGGCCATAATGGGAATGATGGACATCGCGCACCTCAAACCCAGCGCGTTCCCGGCTTAATCCACCCGGGCCTAAGGCACTTAGGCGACGCTTATGGGTTAGTTCAGCCAACGGATTGGTTTGATCCATAAACTGGGACAACTGACTGCTGCCAAAAAATTCTTTAATTGCCGCAACCACTGGCCGGATATTGATCAAAACCTGAGGAGTGATGACCTCCATATCTTGAATAGTCATTCTTTCGCGAACGACGCGTTCCATCCGCGAAAGGCCAATGCGAAACTGGTTCTGCAATAATTCTCCAACTGAGCGCAGCCGGCGGTTGCCCAGGTGATCGATATCATCCACCAGTCCCTGACCCTTCATCAAACCGAGCAGGTAACGCAGGACCTCGATAATATCCTCCCGGCTCAAAGTCCGCAGGTTTGTCCGAGTTTCTATTTTTAATTTCTTGTTTAATTTATATCGACCCACATGAGCTAGATCGTAACGTTTAGGATCGAAAAACAATGACTCCAGCAATGAACGGGCACTCTCTACGGTTGGCGGTTCACCTGGACGCAGCCGTTTATAGATCTCGACCAGGGCATCTGCTTCGGATTCGGTATTATCGCGTTCTAAGGTTATTTGAATATGCTCATCATCGTTAAACAGGTCCTGAATATGAGCATTCGAAGGATAACCCAATGCTCTGATCAAAACCGTTGCCGGTAATTTACGCGTTCGGTCAATCCGCACAAAAATATTGTCATTGGCGTCAGTTTCAAATTCCAGCCAAGCCCCCCGATTAGGGATAATTGTTGCTCCAAAGACCTTTTTACCGCTGGGATCAATCTGTTCATTAAAGTAAACCCCGGGAGAACGCACCAACTGGCTAACAATAACCCGCTCAGCCCCGTTAATAATGAAGGTTCCTTTTTTTGTCATCTTGGGGAAATCCCCCATAAAGACATCTGTTTCGTTAACCTCACCAGTCTCCTTGTTTAAGAGTCGAACCTTCACTCGCAAAGGAGCAGCATAAGTAACGTCCCTTTCCTTTGATTCCTCCTCCGAGTATTTGGGTTCACCCAAGTGATACCCCACAAACTCCAGGACTAGATTGCCGGTAAAATCCTGAATAGGCGAAATATCGTCAAATAATTCTTGTAAACCCGTTTCAAGAAACCATCGGTAGGAGTTCTGTTGCACCTCAATCAGGTTGGGCATTTCCAGCACCTCAGCGATTCGGGCGTAACTCCATCGTTTTTGGTTTCCTACCTCGATAGGATACATCTAAAGACCTCACCCCTTATCAAGTTGGTGGACCCCCAAAAAATAACGTAACTAACCCGCTAATGACATTAACATATTAAGAACAGGCAAAAGCAAGGCAATGCTCACCTCGCTTCTAATGGTCCCCAGCTGTTACGCTATTTAATTATTCTTCCCAAATCAACCAATAATATGCACGTTCTACCATTAATATCAATATGTGCTTTTTAAAAACAAAATAATCTCCTTACAAAAGATGCCAGTTTATAATGCTACCAGAAGACACGATATTTGTCAAGTAAATCCTCAACAGTGTCTCATCATAGCGGTACAATGTTAAAAAGACACTCCTAAGAAGAGACTTAAGAGTGTCTCACTTCTAAAACCGAGCGGATTATCCCACACCAATTACTTAATCTCGACGCTAGCACCGGCTTCGACCAATTTAGCTTTAATTGCTTCGGCGTCTTCCTTAGAAATCTTTTCTTTGATTGCTTTTGGAGCTGCTTCAACTAAGTCTTTGGCTTCTTTTAGACCCAGACCAGTTAACGCCCGAACTACCTTAATTACTTCAACCTTTTTCTCCCCAAAGCTGGTGAGGATGACGTCAAACTCAGTTTGGGCTTCTTCTTCAACTGCAGCCTGCGGTCCAGCTACCGGGCCAGCGACAGCGGCTACCGGAGCGGCTGCGGTAACGCCAAATTCTTCTTCGAAGGCTTTAACTAGTTCCGATAATTCTAGGACCGTCATTCCTTTCACTATTTCAAGGACTTCATTAACTTTACTCATTACTTTTTGCCTCCTTTAATATTCTAAATAACGGATAATTACTGTTGCTAATCTTGGAATAAACCTATCTGAAAAAAGACGATTAGGCGGTTTCCTGTTTTTGTTGGCGAATGCTGTCTAGCACGTGAACTAAGCTGCGAATTGGTGCTTGAAGAACATTGACCCAACTGGCAATCGGGGCCTGGAATGCGCCGGCAACCTTGCCGAGCAAAACTTCGCGTGATGGCAGCTCAGCTAATGCCTTAATACCATCAAGATCAATTACCTTTCCTTCTACTACCCCAACCTTAATGTTCAAGTTCTTGTTAGTCTTGGCGAACTCGGTTAATAGTTTCGCCGGAGCAACTGGATCATTAAGGCCAAAGGCAATGGCCGTTGGTCCTTTTAGATAAGGCTCCAATTCTGACAGGCCCGCCTCACGAACGGCCAAGGTGGTTAGGGTGTTCTTCACTACCCGATATTCTACTCCAGCTTTACGCAGCTCGGCTCTTAGTTCGGTTGCTTCCGACACTTTTAACCCTCGGAAATCTGCCAAGATTAAGAAACTGGAATCACTAATTTTTTGGCGCAGTTCTTGGACAATCTTTTGTTTGGCTTCGATGTTGGGCATCCTATATTTCACCTCCTAACGGCAATAAAATCACAAAAAACAAAAGCCCCTGCAGACAGCAGAGACCCGGAAGGATATATCTTCAAGTTATCTTATAAAGGTATCTTTCCGACCTCGGCAGGTGGACAGGTAATAATTGGCTTTGTCCCTTAAGTGATTCCGCATCCGAACCACGCCTGCTGTCTGCAGTCAGTTATATTCTGTTTAGTCTAAATCTATTTGTGTTTATTAACCCATGGCCTTTAAGGGATTAATCTTAATGCCCGGTCCCATAGAAGATGAAATAACGATACTCTTCAAATACTGACCTTTAGCTGCCGCCGGTTTAGCTTTGATAAGAGTTTCGATGAGGGTTTGATAGTTTTCTTTAATTTTGTCCACATCAAAAGATACTCGGCCGATTGGCGCATGGATGATCCCAGCTTTATCGACTCGGTAAGTAATTTTACCGGCTTTAACCTCACGGACTGCTCTTTCCACATCAAAAGTGACCGTACCGGTCTTCGGATTGGGCATCAAGCCTTTGGGACCAAGCAGTTTGCCCAATTTCCCGACCATCCCCATCATATCTGGCGTAGCCACAGCTACGTCAAAACCAAACCAGCCGGCCTGAATTTGGGCAATAACGTCTTCTGCTCCGACAAAGTCTGCCCCGGCCAGTTCTGCTTCTTTGGCCTTATCACCCTTGGCAAAAACCAACACGCTGCGGGTCCGACCGGTTCCATGCGGCAAAACCACGGCCCCCCTGATTTGTTGGTCCGCATGCCGCGGATCAACGCCCAATCTAACGGCTACTTCGATCGTTTCATCAAATTTAGCATGGGCTAGTTTTTTTACCAACTCAAGCGCTTCATCAACTTCATACAATTTAGCCCGATCATACTGTTTTAGTGCATCCTGATACTTTTTACCTCTAGCCTTCATTTCCGACACCTCCCGTGGTCATAACGGATAGCTTCCTCCCACATATTTTCTTTTCCTAACATAAACCTAAACCCAATAAATATCTCTCAATGTTCAGCAAAGCTGGACGAGTTCGCTATACTACCTCAATCCCCATGCTGCGAGCGGTCCCTTCAATTATCCTCATCGCTGCCTCTATATCAGCCGCGTTTAGGTCCTTCATTTTTGTCTGGGCTATTTCTCTAATCTGATCCTGACTGACCTTGCCAACTTTCTTCCGGTTTGGTTCTCCAGAAGCTGTTTCTATGCCAGCAGCCCGCTTCAATAACACGGACGCCGGTGGAGTTTTTAAAACAAAGGTAAACGATCTATCTTCGTAAATTGTTACCTCGACCGGCACTATCAGACCGGCCTGCGAAGATGTTCGTTCATTATAGTCCTTGCAAAAGGCCATTATGTTAACTCCGTGTTGACCTAAAGCCGGACCTACTGGCGGAGCCGGTGTTGCCTTTCCAGCCGGAATTTGTAATTTGACCAAACCCACAACCTTTTTGGCCATTATCTACACCTCCTTTGAGCAAATTGTGGTTTGCGAGCCAAAGGCCCTCCCACTCCTATATCTTTTGGATCTGTGTAAATTCCAGTTCGGTAGGTGTTTCACGACCAAACATGGAGATAAGCACCTTGATTTTTCCCTTTTCCGGGTAAATCTCACCGATAGTCCCCTCAAAATTTCGAAAAGGTCCAGCAATAACGCGTACCATTTCACCCACAGTAAAATCAATTTTGGGTCGTGCCTCTCGTGCCTCTTCTAGGCCCATCTGTTGCATAATTTCCTGGACCTCTGACTGGCGCAAAGCGATCGGTTTTGAACCGGTTCCGACAAAGCCGGTTACCCCCGGTGTATTCCGTACGACATACCACGAGTCATCAGTCATAATCATTTCGACTAAAACATAACCGGGAAAGATCTTTTTCTTGATCAACTTTTTTTTCCCGTTCTTATACTCCATCTCGTCTTCCATGGGAACCAAAACGCGAAAAATCTTGTTCCCCATGTTCATTGACTCGACCCGTTTTTCCAGGTTGGCTTTTACTTTATTTTCATAGCCAGAATACGTATGAATTACATACCAAT
>JAAZDI010000098.1 GCA_012512295.1 Syntrophomonadaceae bacterium | reverse complement strand
TCGTACTAAAAGTCAAGGAAGTCTTGGGCCCTTTTATTTGGGCCGCGTTTCTCGCCTATTTGCTAGTCCGGCCAGTTCGATTTCTGGAAGATCGAGGCTACCCTAGAACCACCGCCATCTTACTCGTCTACTTTACCCTAGGTGCTGGAGTAACGGTAGTATTAGTTCTTGCGCTTCCGGCTCTTTTGCGAGAATTAACTATGTTGGCTGACACTATTCCCAAATACGTTGGCTTTTATCAGAACTGGCTTCAAGAACTACACACCCGCTACCAGTATTCCGTAATGCCGGAAGCAGTTCGTTTGGGGGTTAATCAGGCCTTTACCCGGACCGAAGAAGAAGCGGTTAGAATGATCGGCAGTATTCTGGAAGGTTTAATTCGGGGTTATAGTTCGTTAATTATTGTCGTTTTGGCCCCAATCCTCTCGTTTTATTTTCTGAAGGACGTCGAATTGATTAAACGAAGATTTATTTCGGCTTTACCTACGCAATGGCGCGGCGATATATTGACCTTGCTAGCGGAAATTGACCGAATCTTGCTGGGTTTTATCCGCGGTAATCTATTAGTTTGCCTAATTGTGGGGGTTTTTACTGCCGGGATCCTGGCTGTTCTGGGGGTTAATTTTGCCCTCACCCTCGGCATAGTTGCCGGCGTGGCTGAATTGATTCCTTACTTTGGCCCCCTGATTGGTGCTCTTCCAGCCGTTGGGGTGGCAATGCTGGAATCGACTCGTTTGGCAGTGTACACAGGGGTAGCCCTGTTGCTCATTCAACAATTAGAAAGTAGTGTGATTGCCCCTAAAATTTTGGGAGATAGAGTAGGCTTACACCCCTTGGTGATCGTCTTTGCTTTGTTGGTCGGCGGCAAGCTCTGGGGAATTATTGGGTTACTGTTGGCTGTTCCCTTAGCGGCGACTATTCGTGTGGTGATCAATTATATCTATCTGAAATGTTTGGAGGATTAACCGGCTACAGCTTTTGATCAGTTTCGGCATATATGGCCAGGTTTCTCCTTGCGTTGACAAAGTTGGAGGGCTTGGTTATAATTCAAACAATCAGGTTAGTTTTGGAAAATGAAGCTCATTAACCTCTGAGGTGAAGGAGGATGTTATATTGCTGTCGGGAAATGAAGTCCGTCAGATGTTTCTAAATTATTTTGCCAGTAAAGGACATACTGTTGTACCTAGTTCCTCGCTTGTACCCCACAACGATCCAACCTTATTGTTTACTAATGCTGGGATGAATCAGTTCAAAAACGTTTTCCTTGGCTTAGACCAGCGTCCCTACCGTCGGGCAGTCACGGCTCAGAAGTGTGTTCGAGCGGGGGGAAAACACAATGACTTGGAAACAGTCGGTCGGACCGCCCGACATCACACTTTTTTCGAAATGCTAGGCAATTTTTCTTTTGGCGAGTACTTTAAGCAGGAGGCTATTACTTATGCTTGGGAATTTTTAACCGAGATTGTTAAGCTGCCAAAAGAAAAGCTCTGGGCAACTGTTTACCTGGATGATGATGAGGCATTTGATCTCTGGCAGAAAATCGCCGGTTTGCCCCCTGAGAGGATAATCCGACTCGGCGAAAAGGATAATTTTTGGTCGATGGGAGAGACTGGACCCTGCGGTCCATGCAGTGAGATTATTATTGACCGCGGGGAAGCTTACCGATGTGCGGCGCCCCAGTGTGCGTTGGGAGTGTGCGATTGCGATCGTTGGTTAGAACTCTGGAATCTGGTCTTTATGCAGTACAATCGGGACGATAATGGTGTTTTGACCCCCCTGCCTCGGCCCAGTATTGATACCGGAATGGGTCTGGAGCGAATCACCTCGGTTCTGCAAGAGGTTAACAGTAATTATGATACTGATCTACTGCGTCGATTAATCAGTTTTGTTGAGGAGATGACTGGGCAGGTTTATTATTCCGACCGGCGGGGATTTCCCTTTCGCGTAATTGCTGACCATTCTCGGTCCTGTTCTTTTTTGATCAGTGATGGGGTTTTACCCAGTAATGAGGGTCGAGGTTATGTGTTGCGCCGTATTTTGCGACGAGCGGTTCGTTTTGGGAAGGCGTTAGGTTTAAACGAGCCTTTCCTCTACCGGATGGTCCCAGTGGTTGGCGAATTGATGGGTGAAGCCTACCCCGAGCTCTTGGAAAAGCAAGAGTACGTTCAGAAGGTTATGCGGATGGAAGAAGAGAGGTTCCATGAGACCTTACACGACGGAATAAGAGTTGTCGGGGATATTATTAAAAAGGTAAAAGAAGAAAAGCGACCGGAGATTTCCGGGGCGGAAGCTTTCCTTTTATATGATACATTCGGTTTTCCGTTAGACCTGACGGAGGATATTGCGGAAGAAAACGGACTGAGGGTTGACCGGATCGGGTTTGAGCAGGCTATGGAAGCCCAAAGAGAGAGGGCCCGGAGTGCGCGCAAGGAGCAGCAGGCTTGGGAACAAACAATTAATCTAACCGCAGTCCTTGAGGGATTACCAGCGACTACTTTTAAGGGCTGGGAAACCACTCAGGCTGAGGCCCAAGTGCTGGCCTTAATTATAGACGGACGGCGAGTTCCAGAGGCCTCTGTTGGCGAAGAGGTTATAGTTTTACTTAACCAGACACCCTATTACGGTGACAGTGGGGGTCAGGTCGGGGATCAAGGCAGCCTTCTCGCAGATGGCTTGCGTTTAAGAGTCGAAGATACCAGCCGATTACCGGATGGGAAGTTTTTGCACCGGGGGTTGGTTGAGTTGGGAATGATCAAAGAAGGGGATACTGTCTTTGCTCAGGTAGATGAAGGACGAAGACGGAGTATTGCCCGCAACCACTCCGCCACTCACCTGTTGCACCGGGCTTTAAAGGAAGTGCTGGGCGGTCATGTTAATCAGGCCGGTTCATTAGTTGAACCGGGGCGTTTGCGCTTTGATTTTTCTCATTTCTCTGCTTTGAGTCCGGAGGAGATTAAAGCAGTTGAGGAGAAGGTTAACCAACAGATTTGGCAGGATTTACCGGTTGAAGCTTTTGAGTCTTCTTTAGAGGAAGCCCGAGAAATGGGAGCCACGGCCTTATTTGGCGAGAAATATGGCGAGCGAGTTCGAATAGTCCGTATGGGTGACTACAGTTTAGAACTGTGTGGCGGAACCCACGTTTTGCATACTGGGACGATTGGTCTGTTTAAAATTATTAGTGAAGCAGCAGTCGGAGCTGGATTGCGTCGGATTGAAGCGGTAACCGGGGCCGGCGCTTATCAATACTTTAATGAAAGGCTAGATGTTTTACAAAACGCGGCGGCAGTTATTAAGGCTCCGCCAGTGGAGGTAGCTCGACGGGTTGAGGCTTTGCAACAAGCTTTGCGGGAGCGGGAAAAAGAGATCGGAGTTTTACAGGGCCGATTGGCGCATTATGAAGTTGAGCAGCTATTGGAGCGGGTTCAGGAGGTCCAGAAAATAAAGGTGCTGGCCACAGCAGTCGGGAGCGGAGATGCTGAGTCTTTGCGCGAAATGGCTGATCTTATCCGGGATAAGTTAGGTTCGGGAGTGGTTATTCTAGGTAGTGCTTGGGGTGAACGAGTTGGCTTTGTGGCCATGGTGACTAAGGATCTCCTGGGACGAGGATTGCCTGCCGGAAAAATCGTGAAAGAAGTAGCCTCAATTACCGGAGGAGGAGGAGGCGGCCGCCCCGATATGGCTCAGGCTGGCGGCAAAGATCCTTCTCGCTTGAACGAAGCTCTTGAACACGGAATCAAGGTCGTTAAGCAGATGATTAAACCACTTAATTAAGCGAGAGGTTAATGACTATTAAGGACTTATGGACTGTTTTTAATTTGGATACAAAAGCTTTCTTCTTCTATCCTTTAAATTTTTAGGAGTAACTTGGAGGAACCGGCCTATTTACAGCGAATATGATAAATTAAGGATTAAACCAAACGGGGGGTGAGATAGAATGTCGCGTGACACCCAGCAGGAAACTATGACCTTTAAAGTTAAGTCTGAGGACGTAGAGAGTGCGAGGGAGATATTACAGCACGTTTTTTTCGCTCTCCGGGAGAAAGGGTACAACCCGATTAATCAGCTGGTTGGATATTTACTATCTGGAGATCCAGCCTATATTACCAGCCATGGTAATGCTCGGACCTTGATTCGTAAGTTGGAACGAGATGAATTATTAGAGGAATTGTTGCGGAGTTATCTGGTTAACCACGTGGCTGATCAGGGGGAGGATTAGCCATCCAAGCTAAAGCTCAGAGGACTAGGCAATGGTGATGAAATTCGGTAATTATGTTAACTGGTATAGATGACCTCACGACCTTATGTCGATGAGGTCTTTCTATCAGATATAATACAAATAAAAAATACAAAAATATAATACAAGCAAGCAGCAGCGTAGGAGTACAGAAATGGAATACAACCGGCTGGGCAACACGAACTTGAAGGTCTCCAAATTATGTTTCGGTGCTCTAACTATTGGTCCTTTACAGGCTTGTTTGCCGATACCCCAGGGTGCCGCGGTAATCAGACGGGCTTTAGAATTAGGAGTAAATTTTATTGACACGGCAGAACTTTATGAAACTTACCCCTACATCAGAGAAGCTTTACGTGGTTTTTCCGGTGAGGTCGTAGTTGCCTCAAAATCGTATGCTTACACAGCAGAAGGGATGCAGGAAAGCTTGGAGAAAGCCCGTCGGGAACTTGACCGAGATGTGGTTGATATCTTCCTTCTCCATGAACAAGAAAGTGCCTTGACTCTTCAAGGGCATCGCCCAGCTTTAGAATACCTTCTCGAAGCAAAGGTAAAAGATTTAGTGAGAGCCGTCGGTATTTCAACTCATGCGGTGGCAGCGGTACGAGCAGCGGGAGAGATGCCGGAGATTGAAGTTATTCATCCTTTAATCAATCTGGCGGGCATTGGGATTCTGGACGGGACCAAGGAAGAGATGTTGGAAGCGATTCGCCTGGCTCATCAAAAGGGCAAAGGGATCTACGGGATGAAGCCAATTGGTGGCGGAAACTTGATGGCGCGAGCCGGAGAAGCGCTGCGATACGCTTTAAGTCTGCCGGAGTTACATGCTGTAGCGGTCGGCATGAAATCTAATTTGGAGGTTGAAGTCAACGTTGCCTTGGCCGAAGGAAGGCAACCAGATCCGTTGGCGGAGATCGCCCTGAGCAAGCAAAAACGTCGCCTCCATATTGATGACTGGTGCCAGGGTTGTGGTCGGTGTGTTGATTCCTGTCCTCAAAATGCCTTGAGTTTGTTCGACGTTTCTTTGCCCTCACAATTAACCCAATTAGAAGAACAGATGGTGGCACGGAAAGTGCGGGTAAACGTCGATAAGTGCCTTTTATGTGGTTATTGCGGAGCCAGTTGTCCAGAATTTTGCATCAAAATAGTATAGGAAAGAGGTATATATGCGCACGCTGGGACTTGACTATGGATCCCAAACTATCGGCATCGCCGTAAGCGATCCAATGGGTTTAACTGCTCAGGGATTAATTACTTGGCGCCGGAGTAAGGAACCAATCGATGATCTGAATGAAATCAAACGATTGATTCAGCAGTACGAAGTTGATCGAATTATTCTGGGTTTACCGAAAAACCTCAATGGTAGTCTGGGGCCAGCAGCAGCTAGTGTTCAAGAGTTTGCCGACTTGTTAACTAAAGAACTAGCAATAGAAGTGATCCTTTGGGATGAACGTTTGACGACTGTGGAAGCAGAAAAACTATTGTTGTCCGGTGATGTATCACGACGTAAACGGAAAAAAGTTATCGATAAAATGGCGGCAACCATAATACTCCAGAGTTATCTTGACTGGCTATACACCCAGAAACGTCAATCAGCTCATCCAGCTTCGCTGAACACCGGGGATTCCAGTGGAGATACTAATCCACTTGAGGTCTGAACAAGGTAACTCCTGCTTATCCAAGCCGGTGGCCTTTTGAACATAGATAAAGCTTCAGGCAATATCAGGTATGACTCAGGTTGACATGCCCTATTCGACTGGTATACAATGCTAATAATTTAGCAAATGAGGTGAGTTTATGGTTGACCGAATTATAGAGGAAGAAGAATTAGTAGTCCTTGTTGACGATGATGGCGGAGAGCACGAGTTTTATCTCATTGATACAATTGAGGTGGGTGAAGGTCGGTACGCGGTCCTGCTACCAGCCGAAGAGGATGACGAAGAAGAAAGCGAAGTTATTATCTTAAAAATAGGTGAAGATGAGGAAGGCAACGAGGTTTTCTACGAAATTGAAGATGACGAAGAATGGGAACAAGTGGCTGATGCTTGGGAAGAGGTAGACAAAGATGAGGAAAACATAGAATTAGCCGAGGAAGAATGGCAAAAGATTGTTCCAGTAACAGTCACGGAAGAAATGGCCAATACTAATTGTCCTTATTGTCATACTCTGCTTAAGCCAGGAGGTAAAGCGATTTCTTGCCCCAGTTGTAAGACCTTGCATCATGAGGAATGCTGGAGAGTAAGCAGAGGTTGTGCCCATGTAGAATGTGATAAATAGTGGGATAAGTTTTTGCCGTATTTGACCGTTTTCGGGCTGAAAAAGGCACTCTTACCAGATAAGGAAGAGTGCTTTGCTTTACTTAATATTATATCTTGATTGCGGAACTTTAACGGTAACTTTAGTGTCTATTGCTAAGGTATATACTTTCTATATTAACTCAAGTCTAAATTAATTCGTTATCTCGCGCTGGGAGGGGCTAGAGGCATGTCTAGATCAAGAAAGCACTTATTAATTATTACTCTAGTGGTAATTGTTTTATTAGGAACTGCTACCGGTTATGCCTCTGGTTATTTTAATTACCTGTCTGCGCCCTATTTTGAGATTGTTGAAGGGGTAAGTATTGGTCCAGTTTATGTTGGAGGGATGACTAAAGAAGAGGCCTTGAAAAAGATCAAGGTCTGGTCCGATAAGGCGTTATCTCAAGTAATTTGTTTAAGCTATGGTGATCGAAGATGGGAGATAACCTTAGCTGAACTTGGCGTAGAGTTAGACTTAGAAAAAGCAATCGATGAAGCCGCGCTAGTGGGTCATCAGGGTAATCCATGGGAACGGTTTCAAGAGTACACGAATGTTAAAGAAGAAGGCCGACAGATTACTCTTCATTATAAGATTGATGTAGCCCGGATCGCTTCGATTATAGCGGAACGTACTCGTGAATTAACCACCGGGCCGGTTAATGCTACTTTAACGATAAACGAACGGGATGAGTTAGTCATTACCCATGATCAACCAGGATCAAAAGTCGATAGCCAAGCCGCTGCTCAAGAAATAAAGTCAATCCTGGAGAAGGGAGTTAAAGAGCCGCTTAACCAAACCTGGACGGTTAGGCTGAAGAAAGTCGATTTACCAGCCGAAATAACCGAGGCTGAGGTGAAAAGCTGGCGGATTAACGGTTTGCTTTCTAGTTATTCCACCAAGTTTAATGCCTCAAATATTAACCGGACGTATAACATAAAGGTAGCGGCTGAGGCTCTAAATCATCAGCGAATTAAACCCGGTGAAATATTTTCGTTTAATCAAGTAGTAGGACCACGGAGTGAAGAGGCTGGCTACAAAGAAGCCCTGATCATCATAAAAAATGAGTTTGTTCCCGGCTTGGGTGGCGGGGTATGTCAGGTATCATCAACCCTGTATAATGCAGTTCTTCTCGCTGATCTTCCAGTAGTTGAACGGAGCAATCATTCCTTACCTGTTGATTATGTTCCCCCTGGTCGTGATGCTACCGTTACATATGGGGGTAAAAACTTTCGTTTTTCTAATCCTACTGAAGGGGACCTCTTACTTCAGACTAAAGTTCAAGGAAATACCTTAACTATTCAAATATTTGGGGATAAGCAGTATCGTAAGTATGTTAGTCTTTCCCATAAAGTAATAAGCTATATTGAACCCGGGGTGATCAAAAAGCCCAACCCGGAACTGCCTGAAGGGGAAGAAGTTATTGAGCAGGCCGGGACAGCCGGACTAAGAGTTCAGGTATACCGAACAGTAAAGGAACAAGGGAAAGTAGTGCGCAATGAATTGATCTCTACGGATGTCTATAATCCAGTCGCTCGGATTGTCCAAGTTGGGACCAAAAAAGAAGGGGAAGAACCCAGTAGCCCAGTCCATCAGAATCCGCCAGGAATAGAGCCGGGAACTGACCCACAAACTGAAACTAAACCCGGAACTGATTCAGAAACTAAACCCGGAACTGATTTAGAAACTAAACCCGGAGCTGATTCAGAAACTAAACCCGGAACTGATTCAGAAACTAAACCCGGAGCAGATTCAGAAATTAAACCCGGCGCTGATTCACAAACAGAACCGGAAGTCGATCCAAAAACAGAACCGGGAGCTAACCCAAAAACAACAGACCCGAGAATACAATCTGAGGTAACTCCAGATACGACACCAGAGGAAGCTCCGGAAGATAATCTAAATTTAGGGACGAATTCGGATGCTAGTTCAGGGGTTACTCCGTAAACGATAGCCCGGATAATGATTGGTTTAGCGCGTTATTCCAAGGAGGATCAGGACCAGCAGCAGAAGAATAAATACATCTAAAGAGTTTGGAAAAATGAGGGCTTTTACAAAAGTAACCAGGGTTACAAGCAAGATTAACAGTTGAAGGTGTCGCTGAATTTGCATGATTATTTTTCGGTGCACAATTTCCGGGTCTGTCAATAATTTTGTGCTTTGCCCTTCTTCCGTCTGTTCATCGTAGGTGCGCTTTAACTTTGTCGGGGAAGTAAATAGACAGTTGTAGCAGAATTTGTCCCCAGTTTTGGATCCGGCCG
>JAAZDI010000097.1 GCA_012512295.1 Syntrophomonadaceae bacterium | reverse complement strand
CTTGTATCCCCTGTCCCATGCCGCCCAATATCATAGGAGGTTTTCTTGGCTCGCCGTTCTGGGGATTTCCCCCAAAACGGCCGCCACCCATTGCCGAAAATTGTTTAATCTGCTCCTCAGTCAGCCCAAGAGAAAGTAAAGCCTCTTTTTCTTCGTCGCCTATTTCTCCGTTGGCTTGCCTGATGATATCTAGCACCTTTCTCATTGTTTCTGCATCTATCCCACTATTCATAGTTTCGGGGAAATTTCTATCCTGGCCACCCATTCTGTTGGGAAAATCACCGTTATTGCCACCTCTACCACCCATCATACTCCCAAGGTCGGATAGCTTTAGCTCTCCCGCTGAGATAAGCTGATCAGGGTTTGCCTTTTGTTCAGCCGTAGTTGAGGGGACAGTGCCGTCGAGCTGGCCCTGCACACTTTGAGCGCGAAGATTGCCAAGAGTAATAAAACTGGAAACTGCGGTCCTGTACTCCTCAAAGGTACAAAAGGCGGTCGGATCGTTTTTTACATAATCAGCAATTAAGGCATCCAGGCTATTTATTTTTTCCGCAAACTGGCCATTAGCAAAATAATTATCAATTAACTGCTGCAAATAGCCGTGATAGCGCTCTAGATATTCTTCGTTGGCGAATAGCTTTTCGATCAGCGGTCGGCTGGATATTTCAACGCCGCTTACCGGCGTGTCAATTGGAAAATTAATCACCGAGGATGCACTGCCACTTTGAAAACCACCCCATGCCAGGTTGTAATCCCACGGCAGAATGGTAATCTGACCATCACGCTCATAAAGATAGTAATTTTGGGCCATGCCGGAGCTATAGCTATCGAGATTGACAACAAAGGTATGCGCTGCCAAATAGCGCAGGATTTTATCGACATCGAAATAAGTTTCTAAATCTTTCCCCTCGGAAAGTGCTTTTAGAGCCTGCACCACCCGCTGATAATCCTTCTCTGTTCCTTTTCCTACGACATTGTTAAAAATAGCCCTATAACTCTCAATGTTATCATCGATATATTCAAGACTGCCCCCCGAGCTGCCCACTCTGCCTCTGGCCGCAAATCTTCTATTCATGTTGCTATTATCACCATTCCTTTGTGCCGGAGAGTCTTGTTCTGGAGAGTTTTGTGACGGGGAGTTGGTATTATCCGTGTTAGGCGGCGAATTTAAGTTGGCTTTTTCGTTTCCACCCAAATTTTGGCCATCAGGCATAGTCGGAGGGGTTTGCCCACGCGGTATGGTTGGAGGATTCTGGCCACCTGGCATAAATGGACGGTTTTGCCCATCCGGCATGGTCAGAGGATTCTGACCACCCGGCATACCTGGAGGATTCTGCCCGTCCGGCATAGCTGGAGGGTTTCCCCCTGGCTGCCCCGGCAGATTTCCCCCCATATCCATACTTTTCACATTGTAAAGCATTCCTGAGGTGTTGCCGAAAACACGCTGTTCATAGCTGTCGTTATAAAGCTCCACCGCCAGATACAGTCCCCAGCTTTCGCCGTTCACTTTAATATCCGCATATCCAAAAAAGGGCGCATCCACGCCGACTTCCCGCATTAACTCATAGGAAACATACTCCTTCATGTAGGTGTTATCCCCAAGCATATTGTTGAGCACAAAGCTCTCAAGGCCAAAACAGGTCTGGTCCTTGATATATTCGTCAAATTGCAGGCGAAAACTATATCGGTCGCTGCCCGAGCTTGCCACTTGGATTAAACTGGAGTTTCCCTTTGGGCGAATACCGACATTTTGAAATTTCGTGCCGTTAACCACCACGTCGGCCATGATATATTGCTCACTTGTGGCATTGTCTAACATTTCTTGCCAATCGACTTCATCGGCTATAATCTCAATCGAAATAATATCAGTACCGAAAACCTTAGCCGCATATTCTACTTCGTTTTTCATACTGCCGTTTGACCCTTGCATATTGCCAATTCCCACAAGAGCAACGCTTATAATCAAGGCGAAAACCACAGCTGCCGCAACAATTATATTTAATCTATTACTCTCGATCATGCTTTCACCTCGATTTTCGCCTGTTTAGTTGACATATTCGCCATTGTAGCTTACCAGGCAAGCGTTGTTTACTCCGTTTATTGTGAGCAATTCATTGAGGAGCTTTGCCGACATATCCAAAAGACGTACTTCAACAGTAAGCTCTATGCCCTTTTGGGAAACAGTTTTTGATTTAATTAAGCTTTTCTTGGTCTTCTTTTTTATTAACTCCAGGCAATCATTTTCCGCCTTATCGCTTTCAAGATTAAGCACCATGATATATGGGATGTCACTGCTTTTCTTGTTGACAAAAACAAGCAAAATGATCCCGGTGAACACCGAGCCGAGGATACTCAGAGGGATTAATCCTGCGCCGAGCACAATTCCGGCGGCAATTGCCCAATATATAAAGACAATGTCTAGAGGCTCTTTAATCGGGGTTCTGAAACGAACGATAGACAAGGCACCTACCATACCCAGAGACAAGATAATGTTAGATGTTACCGCTAGAATGACGATAGTGGTAATCAAGGTCATGGCGATAATGGAAACACCGAAAGATGCTGAGTACATGACCCCGGCAAAGGTTTTTTTGTAAACATAGAATATAAAAAGCCCGATAGCAAAGGCCAGAAGCAGAGCCATTCCCACGTCCAAAAACGAAAATTCCACTGCTTTCTCTAAAAAACTAGACTTAAAAATATCATTAAATGTCATTGTAATTACCTCCGATTTTAGATGATTCTGGTCACTGCATATTTAGAAAATGCAGTGTATCTTCTACTGGAAAGAGATACCATGCCCCGAATTATCTCCGGCAGAAAACTGTCATATTTCACTTCGAGAATATAAACTCCGGCAATGGGTATGGGTACGGGTTCCGGCTTCAGAAAGTCATGAATACTGTAGCTCGTACGAAGGTCACTATCTATAGTTACCCGCACATTTCCCATGGGGTAGATATAAGATTCCCGCTTGTAGTCCACGATATTTTTGGGTCGAAGCAGCTGGTAATGTATTTTGGCATAAAGTTCCAAACACAGGGGGTCCCCATTTTCTTTTAAAACAGCAAGGTCGCCAGCAAGCAAGCGCTCACATTCTTTTTCGGTAATGACGGCACTCTTTTTAAAGCATATGCCATTCTTTTTCTTCTTTTTTTCAAGGCGGATAAAAGATAGATCGTTGTTATAAAGACGCAAGCGGAACTTTTCGCGCTCACTAAACCCTTCAATCTTTTCTCTTAACGCTTTGTCATTGTAGTTGTCAAAGTACAGGCTCTTAACTCGATAGCAACCCTCTACGGCATGTTTATCGGGACTCGCCACTAATGGAAGTCTTGCCCTTAGCTCTAAAACGTCGGCATAATTTATATAATGTTTCAGCTCATGTCTGCCTCGAGGTTCGCCCACTTTTATCACTCCTTCGCTGTAGAATGATTCAATTCTAAATCATGAAAATGAAGTGAAATTGTTGGCTATCTGAACTTTATCTGAAGAATGCAGAAAAGTTAACTAGAGAAGATTAATTTTGCTACCATGAAAATTGACCACCCCGAGAGCCTTTGCCTCCGTATGATTGTAATTGTCGAAAAAACAACCATACGGGAGGAAAAGGACGTTGCTCAGAGTGGTCGACATTGAGT
>JAAZDI010000096.1 GCA_012512295.1 Syntrophomonadaceae bacterium | reverse complement strand
GCCTACGACAAAACCAGTCGTTGGGAAGAGAGTTTGACAGTATGGCAGGAACTATTAAAAACAGATTGTCGTTCCCTGGAAAACTGGAATTCTAAAGGAAGGGCCTTACTTAATCTTGGACGTTTTAAAGAGGCAGAAAACTGTTTTAGTCGAGCTTTAAACTTGAAACCAAATGATTCTACGACACTGAACAATTTGGGAATTTGTCTAATGGTTCAGGGAAGACCGGGTGATGCTTGGCGTTGCTTTGAAATGATTCTAGATGAGTACCCTCGCGATCCTGTTTTTCTAGGTAACGCTGGCCTTGCTTTAAGCCGGATTGGAGATTATTATAAAGCTATAGGATTTTTGCGTAAAGCTTTTAAATATGGATCGCGCGATCCTATTGTGTTAAATAATTATGGTGTCTGCCTCGCTGAACTCGGACAGTACCAAGAGGCTGCCCAATTCTACCGAAAGGTTATATCTAAGCTAGACACAGAGAACACTGAAGTTTTATCAAACTTAGGCAGTGTTTTTTACAAAACCGGTTTTCATGAAGAAGCCTTAAAATGCTATTTAACAGCCTTGAGAAAAAACCCTCAAGATCCAGCTTTGCTTAATAATTACGCAATGGCCTTAGAAGCTCTAGACCAGTTAAACGAAGCACTGTACCATTATAACCTGGCTCTAGATATTCAGCCTCGCAACCCTATATTTCTCCTAAACAAGGCTGTCTGTCTAGACAAGCTCCAACGTCAAAATGAAGCCATGGAGTGTCTAGATCAAATTTTACAGGAAGAACCATTAAATAGAGCAGCTTGGGATTACAAGGGGGCCCTTTATTTGCGTCAGGGTAGACAAGATCTAGCTGTTGATTGTTATAATTTAGCCCTGGGTTTATGTTATCTGCCAAAAGAAGACTTGTTTGTTCCTAAAACGCCGCGTCTTGACCGAGGTATCGGAGCATAAACAAGCTAAACCATTTAAAGGTTTATTATATTAATTTATTAAACTGCTTTTTCGGAACCGAGGGTAGGGCTTTCATCGGTAACCCTTGGTTTTTCACTTGCTAAGGGCATCTTGGATCCTTTGACTCATTGTGGTACAATTCAAAGTATGTTGAAATAGGTTAACTCATTTTTAGTGGGAAGGCAGGTGAACCCGGATTTCCGGGTAACCCTTGGATCAAGACAAGATTAAAGCAGCAGTCAGATTATTACTTGAAGCAATAGGAGAAGATGTTGAACGGGAGGGTCTTCGGGCAACCCCAGATAGAGTCGCCCAGATGTATACCGAAATTTTCAGCGGACTTAAGGAAGATCCACGAAATCATTTAGAAGTTTTCTTTAGCGAACCTCATGAAGAAATTGTAATGCTTAAAGATATCCCTATTTATTCAATGTGCGAACATCACCTCCTACCGTTTTATGGCAAAGCCCATGTTGCCTATATCCCTCGCAAGGGAAAAATTACCGGATTAAGCAAGTTAGCCCGCGTTGTAGAAGGCTATGCGAAACGTCCACAACTTCAAGAAAGATTAACATCTCAAATTGCCGATTCCATTATGGAGGTCATGAAGCCTAGAGGAGTAGTGGTAGTAATTGAAGCAGAGCATATGTGTATGACCATGAGAGGAGTGCAAAAACCCGGTACTAAAACCCTTACCTCTGCAGGCAGAGGTGTTTTTCAAACCAACGAAGCAACTAGGGCTGAGGCGTTCGCTCTGATTCGGGGATAATTAGCCTTTGTTTATGAGGGGAGTAGATATGATCTTGAAACCAGAGAATATTTCCAACACCCGCCCTTCAGATGAAAGTATTAGTGCTGAAGGAAAATTGCAACTGTTAGCTATTAAAACATTAAGTTCCCACGATGAATTGTATAAAGTAGTAGACTTTTTAAATAAAACTCTTAAAGAACATCATTTGATGTTCGGCCTTACAAAAAACACTAGAGATAATACGATGACTATTTCCATCTACGAAGTTTAAAATTTCCCAAGAGAAAATAATTGTTCGAGGTGATACAGAAGCATGATCGAGGACAAGGAGGAATCAAGGGATCTTAATGGTAAATTCACTACTAAAGGATTAGTGGGATTAATCAAAGAGACTATAAGCATACTGATAATAGCTTTTTTACTCTCAATGGTATTAAAAGCCTATGTAGTAGAAGCCCGGTTAATACCAAGCGGTTCGATGCTGCCAACAATTCAAGAACAAGACCGGGTACTGGTTAACAAGTTTATTTATCGATTTCAGATGCCAGAGCGTTTTGAGGTAATTGTGTTTGAACCTCCACCGGAGACTGGGCATCATGAGGATTTTATTAAGAGAGTAATCGGTTTGCCTGGAGAAACCGTAGAGGTGAAAGATGGCAAAGTTTATATAAACGGAGAGGTACTAGTAGAAGATTACATTCAGGAAGAACCAAATTATAATTTTGGCCCTGTAGTAGTACCGGCAAATAGCCTTTTCGTAATGGGAGATAATAGAAATCGAAGTTTTGACAGTCACCTTTGGAGCAGTTGGTTGAGCCTGGATAAGGTCAAAGGAAAAGCTTTTTATACTTATTGGCCCTTGGATCGGATGGGAGTTATGAAATAGGAGGTAACTATGCGGATTCTCTTAACCAATGATGATGGCATTCATGCTCGTGGACTGGAAGCCTTACGGCTAGCTTTGGAAGATATTGCTGAAGTTATAGTCGCGGCTCCGGACCGCGAGAGAAGCGCAACTGGTCATGGGATAACTGTAGATTATCCTATCCGGGTCAGCAAATATCAATTTCCGAATTCATCAACTCAGGGATGGATTATTGACGGTACTCCGGCTGACTGCGTAAAATTAGCCATCTGTGCTCTGTTAACTCATCCTCCTGATCTCGTTGTTTCCGGGATTAACCGGGGTGGAAATCTTGGGACAGATGTCCTGTATTCAGGAACTGTATCAGCAGCTATTGAAGGTATCATCCATGGAATACCATCTATAGCTGTTTCTTTGAATAGCTTTGATTTTCAGGCCGACTACAGCTATGCAGCTAGCGTTGCCTGTAAACTATGTCTGGAAATAGAGAAGGTAGGTTTAACTACCGATACCATGCTTAATGTCAATGTCCCGGCAGTAACTGAAGCTGAAATTAAAGGAATACAAATTACCAAATTAGGTATTCGCCGTTATGAAGATGTTTTTCAAGAACGTCAGGATCCCCGCGGGAGAACCTATTTTTGGTTGGCCGGAGATATTGTTGACGATGATCAAGATCAAGATGCTGATGTTATGGTAATCAGAAAAAATATCGTCTCAATTACTCCCATCCATTTTGACTTAACCAATTTTAA
Source organism: Syntrophomonadaceae bacterium (assembly GCA_012512295.1). Taxonomy (GTDB): domain Bacteria; phylum Bacillota; class Ch66; order Ch66; family Ch109; genus JAAZDI01. Next base: position 925 of record JAAZDI010000096.1, on the reverse strand, counting down.
ACTGATACAGGAACTTAAGGATAAACTAAACCATGTCTTATGGTAGCTAGGGAAAGGTAGAGGTTGATATAGTTGTTTTGGATAAATTGGGTTTTGAACTCGATTGTGTTTATTGTGGTATTTAATCTCTCAAGAATAGCAACCTGGTTTCAAACTCGGACCTGGGAGTTTGGAAACCCTGTGTTAACCGTGTTTCTGCCCCTGGTTCTAGCCTTATTTCTAACAATTGTTGATAGTCTCCGACTTTATTTTGTTTATCAGTTAATAATCCTAGTAGTAATTGGTGGTCTGTTTTATTGGTTGACTTATAAAACAACCAAGGACCGATGGTAAACAGGTTTTTCCATTTTCATGAAACATGGGCAATCAGGATTACTGATATTCTAATAGTGCTGTCTAGTAGCTTGTTGCCTACTTAAATAATATAGCGCGAGCTTCCGAAATCTTAAGTGAGTTTCCCCAAAAGAGAATTGCTAAATAAGCCGTCAATCCGATTAGCGAGGCCAAGATTAATAAGGGGATCTCTTCTAGAAAAGGTAATTGAATTCTATATACTAATTGATGCAGAATAACTCCCATTCCAAAAGCGGCAACTAGTGGTATGATTAAGTCTTGTTTGATATCGAGGGTAATTATTTGGTTAAGAGGAGTTAAATTTAAAACAACCCCCACAACATAACTCAAAATATAGGCTAACGCTACTGCCCCCACACCAGTCTCAAGAATGGCTGCGAAGCTTGATCCATAGAAATAATAATTAACCAGTATCCTTGAGGTAAAAATATATATCGCACCAATCCGAACTATTGCCATAATTAAGCTGTTGCCTAACACCAAATTGACCCTTCCTAAACCGTATAGAACCCCATTAGTTATTTGCAATAAATAGAGGAATAATCCACCAGTAGCCAGAATACGGAGAGGG
>JAAZDI010000095.1 GCA_012512295.1 Syntrophomonadaceae bacterium | reverse complement strand
GTACCTGCGTTAATGCTAGTGGTGAAAGTAATAGAGCATGCGATAATGAGAATAGTGCTTTTGAGTCTGCAAGGTTTCATCTGCAAACTCATCATTATATAGTTCACAAATCCTAATCATTAACGTACTTACCAGCTCTAAATAAAAATAAGCGGGCCCTGCACGATATTATCGCCGGCACTCAAATAGTTAAATTGGCCAGGAAATAGGGGGCCGGTGAATAAAAAACAATAAGATTTTACACAAAATAACTGACTAAATTTGCCCCAAATAGTGCCTGGATTTTGTCTTCGAAAAAGGACCTTACATCCGGCATTTTTTCTTTAGGGTAAATATACTTGCCGTAACCGAATTGACCGTACTTATATTGCCGCTGTTCTTCATCCAGCGGCAGCGTTGTAGCCGGCCAGAGTTCTAAGATCTGTTTTTTGGCGCGGGGGGTGAAACGGTGGGTAATCAGTTCAAAGGTAGGAGCAACTCCCGGGAGGGAGTGGGCAATCTGGTGCAAGAGGTCAGCGTATTCTACCTGCCATTCCGGATAAAGAAAAATCGGGGCAATCAAAAAACCCAGGGGATAACCTGCCGCAGCTACCCGTTTGGCCGCCTGCAGACGGTCAGCTAAACGAGGCGTGCCAATTTCATATTGTTTAATAATCCGTTCCGTATTAAGGCTAAAACGCCAGGTGGTATGGCCCCGGTGGTCTAGATCAAGCAGGTTTTCGACCTCAGTAAACTTGGTCACAAAACGAAAACGACCCAGCTCCTGCCTGGCAAAATGTTCGATTGTATGTTGCAAAGCCTGAGAATATTTTTCCGTGGGAATCGGGTCAGAGGTGGCTGCCCCTTCAAAGGTAGTGATGGCCGGCGCTTTTTGGGCGATTAACTGATCCGCCTGAGCTAATATTTCTTCCAGGTTGACATAGATTCGGACATAAGGCCGGGCCCCAAGAGTGGTATGAAGATAACAGTATTCACACTGGCCCGGACAGCTAGAAGTCAGCGGAAGTTGATAGTCAGCAGATGGTTTGCAGGTCGCGAAGCGGAGGTCGTTGCGAACACCAACCACCAGGGTGCGCTTGGCCTCCAAGAAAACCTGCCGAGGATTCCCGGCTATCGTCCGGACTCGGTTTCGTGAATCAGTCATTTCGATGCGGATTCCTTCCCGTCGAAAACGTTCGTAGAGTTTTTTCCCCAGCGGATAGTCTAAGGCCTTGGGATAAAAGACCACCCGGCGCGGCCGGAAAGTGAATGTGCTGGAGGAGGGGAAGGATTCAGATTCATTATCATTGGAATTAGTGCGAGCCCAGCAGGCTTCCGCCGCCTTGCGTTTTGCGGTTTCAGATTCATTACGATTGGTATTAGAGACGGGTACTAAATGGGAAACGGACAAGTCATCATACATCAGAGTATTCACCTCTTCAATATGATGCGCCGGTTCCTTTAGGCAGATACATCTTATCCTCGTGTTTCCGCGTATCAAAACTGTTAGGTTTCAAAGCAGCGATTTATGGCCTGGATAACTTGTTCTTCTTTAAACGGTTTAACGATAAAATCACGGGCACCCGCCGAAAGGGCCTGCTTAATAAAAGATGTTTGCCCAATGGCGGACACCATGATAATGCGCGCTGCTGGATCCTCCGCTAAGATTGCTTCCAGAGCAGCTAATCCGTTCATTTCCGGCATAGTGATATCCAGAGTAACCAGGTCAGGTTGAAATTTTCGGTATAACTCCAAGGCTTCCACGCCATTAGAGGCTTCAGCAATGACGGTGTAGTTATTCTTGGTTAATATCTGGCTCAAAGTGTGCCGCATAAAGGTTGAATCGTCCACTAACATGATTGTTTTGTTCATTCCATCGACTCCTCATTTTTGGTGGGCAAGAAAAGAGTTTTAGTATCGTGTCATTCTGAGCGAAGCAAAGAATCCTTCCTCCCTAAACTGTTTCTAGTCGGGCCTGGGCGTTAGTAAGTAAGTTTTGAATAACCCGATTGTATGCTTTCCCACACTCGCGACGGCTGCATGGGCGGTTAGTAAGTATCTTTGAAAACTGCACTTTACCTAGTTTTCAGATAATGCGTTGTGTTATAACCTAGTCGGGTCTAGGCGGTTAATTGGAAAAATAGCCGCCTTCATGTTGCGTTATAATAATTGCGTTATAATAAAAGTCAAGTTGATCATAACCTTCCATTTTAGTTATCGAGAATCCGTCTTAGACTCTTTAGTGGAGAGCCGTTGGCCTGGCCGCTAGCCTATCCTCTGTGGCTGGTATTCGCCTCAAACTCTTTAGGGGAAAGGTCATTATCAAAGTTTTACCGACAGGGTATCAATTTTGCTATTGGTGATAATTGGTTATTCACTAAGTATTGTCAGAATGAAAATTCGGATTAAACTATACAGGGAATCTATAACCAGCAGTCCTTTTCCTGTAAGCATAGCGAAAGGAATGACCAAAAAGATGAAAAACATAAGCAGAGTAGGCCTACGACTTTTTGAAACCCGGGCTAAAGACTATCTGCACGATAAAAAGAAAGCCGCCGGTCTGCTCAAACAAGCCCTGAGCAAGGCTGACAGCAATAAGGGTTCACTCAGTCAGGTGTGGGAGGACATGCAGTTGTTGTTTGGCCTGATCCGGGATTGGAATAGTGGTGATTATAAGCAAATACCAATTGGCTCATTATTAATGATCCTGGGGGCAATTTTATACTTTGTCTCGCCCGTGGATTTTGTTTCGGATTTTATTCCGCTGACTGGTTTCATTGATGATGCTGCAGTGGTTGCTTTTACGGTGCGGCAAATCCGGCATGATCTGCAGGAATACAAAAATTGGAAAAGTTAAAACCCCTTGAAATCTAAGGATATTGAAAACTAACCCCTCAAAGTCGATTCCATCGCCAATTCCGGCGCTTTAGTTTTCCAGCTCTTTCTTTAGTTCCGAGACTTTCTCCTGGGGTAGTCCAGTTATCTCTGCTATGAGATTCAGACAAAATAACTAACTAAATTTGCCCCAAATGGGTAGCCGCTTTCAGGTTCCTAAGTTCCCCGGCCGGAGTTGTAATATTGAGTTCTCAATTGCAACATACTACTCTACACGATAGTTTCATATAAACCCAACAAAATAATTAACAGTGCTGCTGTTATTGATGCGTGTTTGCCCAAGGCCTTTGATAAATAGTTGCTTCCCAAGTAATATCCAATACTAAGGAATAGTATGCTAAAAATAAAAGCAAATAATACCGTGATAAATACATTTAAGCCCGTTATACCCGCTCCAATCCCTAACCCGAGATTATTGATGGATAATGCTGCAGCAAGCAAAAGGGATTCTTTGCCATTAATGGTACCTGATTTATCCAAATCCGCTTTTTCAGGAGTATCTAAAATTTCAATATAATTCTTCATGCTACATTGCGAGGGTACAGCATTTATTTCTTTTTGTTTATTGTCGTGGATAGATTTCCATAATGCGTATAAGCCAATAAGAATGAGAAGAACGCCCCCACTGATATTAGCCATAGTTGTAGGCATAAGCGCGTTAAGCATTTTACCGATGACCATAGATAATATCGTTACAATGGATAATATGAAAGCAATAAGCAAGTTGGTAACCTTTCCCACCTCAATCTTTTTCATTCCTAAAGACAGCCCGACTACAATATTATCCATATTAGCTGATACGCCAAATAAAAGTGCCGATGCAATTGTCAGAAATGTCATTATTGTGCCCCCTACATATAAATTACCCTACACTTTATTCATTTCAGGGGCACGGTGTTACTCGGTCATAATTATAGGACTACCAACTCGCGGGGAGCCTTGTCAAATATGAAAGCTGGCGGGTTTAGATCAATCAGTTGCCTGAGCTCGGGTTAGGTTCTTTGGCCCGTTTGCCCGGGGTGAGGCCGCTGAATCTAGGGATATTCTGTCAATAATTTTGTGCTTTGCCCTTCTTCCGTCTGTTCAGAAGATGCCGTCGACGCAAGAAACCGTTTGGCAGAATCTACCGCTGTAAATGCGATAACTGCCGCCTTACAGACCAGCAAAAAGCAGTATGTAAGTTGCTAGCTAAAATACTTGAACCAGAATCAACGGAATCACCTCACCTCGCCTCACTTCACCACACCCACCAGGATAAAAAACACTCTGTTCTTCCCTTTTCCTGCTCTGGACAACATTGGTTCGTCAACCTTCGACGCTAAGTATGTTTAAGTATGTTATAATAGGTTATTAAAGTAGCTTCGGCAGGACGGCGGACAAGGAGACATGGGGAGGACGGTTCTCTTGCTGCCTTGATGGAGTTGTTAACAATAAAGCTGCTTAGCATGAGGCGTTACAAAAGCGCTTAGCGAGGCGTTAATCATATAACCCACATTCGCCATGTCAAAAAGGGATATTACAGAAAAACACCTTCCAAGGTTTTTACATTTTTTGTACGAATCCTGAAAGCCTTGATATAGACGGTTTTAAAAGAGATGATGAATGTGGGATATAAACCTATTAGAGAATCACAAAAATTGCGCCGTATACGTAATTCGCATACGCAATAATTTTCAAAAACCGTTCTAACCAAAACCAACAGTACTAAAACAGCCAGGAGAGTGGCTGTCGAAAGGGGTTGTCCCATGGCCCGCTATAAGGTGGCCCTTATCGGTCTGTATAATTACAAGGTATTAGGGGTCCGGTACCTAACTTCCATGCTTCAGGAGCGGGGCTTTCACTGTGACCTGATTTGCTTCAAAAACTTTGAAAGCGGCAATATGAAAAAGCCCAGTGAAAAGGAATACGAATACATCTTGAACCTGCTCCGCGACCTCAAGCCAGACGTCATCGGCCTGAGTGTGATGTCCTCGCTCTACCTGGAAGTCCCCCGCGAATTAACCCGGCGAATCCGGGCCAGTGTCGGCCCGGATACGCCGATTATCTGGGGCGGCGTTTACCCGACTCTCTTTCCGGCTGAAAGCCTGGACTACGCTGATTGGGTGCTGCGGGGAGAAAGCGAAGAAGCCCTGGTGGAGTTGGTTGAACACCTGGAGCGGGGAGAGAATCCTCGGCACCTGCTCAACCTGGCTTACCGTCAGGATGGACAAACCGTCGTCAATGACGTCCGTCCGCTGGAAAACAACCTGGATGTCCTGCCCTTTCCAGCCCTGGGCGGCAATAATATTTACTACATTAATCACGATCGGCTGTACCACGGTGATCCGCAGATCAATACCCATACCTATGAAATGACCTGTTCCCGCGGCTGCCCCTTTGTCTGCTCCTACTGCAGCAGCCTCAGTTTGAAAAAACTTTACCGGGGCAAAGGGAAGTTTGTCCGGCTGCGCAGCGTGGACAACGTGATGCAGGAACTCAAACAGGCCAAACAGAAAATGAAGCGGATGCGCATGGTCCTGTTCTGGGACGAAATCTTTCCGGATGATCTGGATTGGGTCAAAGAGTTCGCAGCGCGGTATAAGCAAGAAATAAACCTGCCTTTTCAGATCTGGGGCCACCCCCTGCGAATAAACCAGGAGATTATTGATATCCTGGTTGGGGTCGGCTTATCTCAGGTCGTCATCGGGATCCAGAGCGGCTCCCCGCGGATCCGGAAGCAGGTCTTTTTCCGCAAAGAAAGCCAGGAAGAGATAATCGAAATGACTCGGGTGCTGGCTCAGGCCAAGGTGCCAGAGGTGATTTATGACTTCATCCTGGATCACCCGTTCGAGTCAGAAGAAGACTTTCGGCTAACCCTGGAACTCTGTGAGCAGCTGCACCGGCCGTTTACCCTGCAACTCCACGGCCTGAGCTTCCTGCCCGGGACCGAGATCGTCAACCTGGCCATCAAACAGGGCGTCGTTACCCAGGCTGAAATGGACCGGCTGCAGAACCTGCCCCTGGAGGAGCAGTACCGGAGTATGTACTGGTTCTACGGCAATGAGCGGGTCAATTACCGGCGCAGTCAGTACTGGATCAACCTGATCTACTACACCCAGTTTCCGCGCCTGTATAAGCTGATTAAGCCTATTGCCACCCGGACCAAACTACTGGAGAATAACGCCCTGCCGTTTCGGTTGCTCCGCAAGGCCTGCAACTACTTCCTGTTTGGCCGGCGGGTCGTGAAGAAACTGAGCTGGATGTATGGTTAACGTTGTCCCGAACGGTTTATTCCATAGTGGGTGATGGATGGCAGGGTGACGTGCCCACCGGTGCCCTGCCAGGGTTTATTCCTCCCTATAGTGGATGATGGTGATCCTACAGTGGATGATAATGATTAAGCTGCTCAATCGAAGGATTAGAAAAATCATCGGGAGAATACCGCCAGGCAGTTAAAAACAGCGCCAAGTAAACCGAATTGTTAAATCTGAATCTGAATTGTTAAATCCAAGAATTATCCGCGAACCCATATCTTTTAGTAAGTTCTAAACGTTGAAAACCAAGAGGGGGCGGGTGACCCAAAATCCATAAGGCTTCGCTAGATTCCCGCCTGGATTCAGAAATATGACGGCGAAGAGGAGAAGTTATGGTTCTTATTTGTTACCTTTGCTACCTTCGTTACTTTCGTTGCTTTCGATACTTTCATTTTCTTCGTTGCTTTCGTCCCCAGCATCCCCAGCGTCTCCAGCGACGTAGTCGTTGGCTAACCCTCTGCTGGTTGGCCCTGGATCAGCGGCTAGGACCAGGAGCAGCAAAGTTACTCGGTCGTTGCTTAACTCTGTTCAGGCTGCCCCCATGTCAGCCGCGAGGAACAACTAAGCTGCCCGGTCGCTGGTTAACCCTGTTCAGGCTGACCCCATGTCAGCCGCGAGGAACAACTAAGCTGCCCGGTCGCTGGTTAACCCTGTTCAGGCTGACCCTACATCAACGGATAGGAGTAGGGGTCGTAAAGTTACCCGGTCGTTGGTTAACCCTATTCAGGCTGACCCTATGTCAGCGGCTAGGAAAAGGAGCCGCAAAGCTACCCAATCGCTGGGTAACCCTGTTCTGGTTGACCAGTCTGACAGTTTGCCTGCTCGTCTTAAATTGGTTGGGGATCAAGGGTGCCGCACTCGAAAATAAAACGGCCCGGTTCCTCAATGACCGGGCCGCTGATATTATCAGCACTCGGCCGCTAGCGGCCAAGGGATTAGCCACCTCAACCGGGTTGACCGGCAAGGGGCAGATTATTGGTTTGGCGGACAGCGGCTTAGATACCGGCAATCTGAACGATCTTCACCCGGATCTCCAGAGTGTGCCCGGTCAGATGCCCAAGGTAGTGCTGCTCAAGTCCTGGGCTGGACGAGCTGTGCCGGACGACCCCCTGGGTCACGGGACCCACATGGCCGCGACCGTCGTTGGTACCGGTGCCGCCTCTGAGGGAAAGTGGCAAGGCATTGCTCCCGGGGCCAGTCTTTACTTTCAGGCCTTGCTGGACGGGGGGACCAAGCTGGAACCCCCGGCTGATTTGCAGCAACTGTTTTACCCGGCCTACTCCGCCGGGGTGCGGGTACATATCAACGGTTGGGGCGGCGGCAATAACACCTACGGTACCAGCACCGCCCAGATTGATGACTTTGTCCGACGATATCCCGATTTTCTGCCGATTGTGGCGGCCGGTAACAAGGGACCGACCAGTCGGTCCCTTACCACCGAGGCGAACAGCAAAAACGCCCTGGTTGTGGGCGCCAGTCAGAGCGTCCGTCCGGCCTTAAGTCCAGAGGCAGTTGATGCCGCGAAGGTGGCCGGTTTTTCCAGTCGCGGGCCGGCTGGCGATGGCCGCATTAAACCCGATCTAGTCGCCCCGGGTTCTGCCATTATCTCGGCTTGTTCCAGCCTGGTGGAAAGCAATTTTGCCGGCAATCCCCTCTACACCCAAATGAGCGGCAGCAGTATGGGAGCCGCTGTCGCCGGGGGAGCGACTGCCCTGCTGCGGGAGTGGTTTCAAGTCGGCGAAAAAGTACCCAACCCGTCCGCCGCCTTATTGAAAGCCTCTTTGATTAACGGAGCGCGGCTACCGGCTGGCGGGGCCAATTATGCCGAAGGCTTCGGCGTCCTGGACTTGACGGGCACAGTGCTGGCTCTCAAGGAAGACTCCTTCCAATATGTTGAGGCCAGGGAAGGCGTCGAAGCCGAACAATCCCTGGAATACCGCTGGCAGGTTGAACAGGATGGTCGGCCTTTTAAAGCCACCCTGGTCTGGAGCGACCCGGCTGCCTCTGCCGGCCGTAGCACTGCGTTAGTCAATGACCTGGATCTGGTGGTGATTGGTCCGAAGGGTGAGGAATACTGGGGCAACGCTAACTTAAATAACGGCAATCAACCGGATACGCGAAACAATGTAGAGCAGGTGTTTATCCCGGAAGCAGCTGCCGGCGAATACCGCCTCCAAGTCATCGGTCGCCGCGTCCAGGTACCGGCTACCACAACCGGGCATAAGCGAATGGCCCAGGATTTCGCCCTGGTCTTCGGCCAACCGGTCGCTGAAGGAACTGTGGAGCGGGTTACGAACTCAGGGCAGGCGGTCTTAGCCGGAGGAAAACAGGTTGACCTCCCCGCGGCGGGCGTTAAATTGGTGCGGGATGGTCAGCTAACAACCGGAAAGCCGGCCCAGACACTGCCCGGGGCACAGTTGTACCAGACTTCCCGTTCTGCTTACTTGATTGACCGAACCTGGCGGGCTGGTGGAATCCAAGCCCTGCCGACCAGTCAAGGGCCGCTGTTTATGGAGGTTGATACCGCCAGCCGCGAAGGGGGTTTTTATCTGGATCCAGCCGCGGACCAGACGGTCAAGGTTAACGAAACCGAAGTCTCCGAGGTTGAAAAAATCCCGGCCGGGGGCGAGGTCTTCGGTTCCCTGAATCCGGCGAGCCTGACCTTATGGCAGGTGGCGATCGGTTACCAGGAAGTAAAGGGTCTGGTCCAAAAAGTAGACCGGGAAACCAGACAAATCTGGTTAATCAACCAGAGCCAGCCTTATCAATTAGCCGATCGGGCGGCGATTACGCTCGCGGACCGGATTATTGATGCCGGGGCCACGGACGCGGCTTTTGGCGGTGGCGGTGCCGCCAGCCTGGAACAGGTGCTCCCGGGGATGTCGGTGCGCCTTGTCTTGTCCCCCACCATCCGGCAAGTGCAATACCTGGCTTTGCAGCGGGAATTAGCCCTTGGTCGGGTGATCGAGGTTGAGCCGACTACTCGCCAGCTTCGGTTAGAATCCGGCACCCGGTTTACCGTCTTTGAAGGCGCAGCCGTTATCCGTGACCGCCAGGAAGTCTCGCTTAACGACCTGCAGCCAGGAGATTACGTGATGGCGGTGACCATCCCCGGTTCAGCAGCCGGGGCCGCGCCGCAAATAATCCACTTGACCGCCAACAGTTCAGTTACCTTTGGCCGGATCATTTACTGGAGTGAAAAACAACAGACCCTGTACCTGGCGGATCACTTAAACCATTTCGCCACCTACCGGTTAACCGACGAAACGCAGATTTACCGGTGGGGGCTGCAGGTTGAGCCCAGTGCCTTGCAATCCGGCCTCTGGGTAAGATTGACGACCCAGCCCGGCAATGACGAAATCTGGCGGCTGGATCTGGCTGAACCAGCCCGGGAAGAAGAACGGGTGATTGCTGGCATCAATACCGCACAGGGGCAGCTTTCCTTCGCGGATGGGACCCACGCTTCAGTCAGTCCGTCTACCTTAATCACGAAGGATGGCTATCGCGTCGGGCTGGAAGATCTAGTCGCCGGTGAAAGGGCGCGACTTAGTTGGCTCCAGGGTCTGGCTCCCTGGCCGCCAGCCCTGACCGCTGTCGAGGTCGAGACCAGCCCGGGAATCCCTGCCCCACGGCTGGAGGTTTTGGCGCAAAAACAGGAAAACGTTGTGCGGATAACCGGCAACACCAGCGCGGATCGACTTTACCTCTACCGAGCTGATGGGCAGCGGGAAAAGATCCCGGTAGGCGGAGAGGGCTACTTTGTCTGGTATTTCGAGCGCGAAGCCGGGGAAACCGGGGCCCAGGTGGTGGCCCTGGATAGTCGAAACGGCGGAGTGAAGGGATGCCAGATTGATTTTAACCAACTTCAGCCCTATGGTTTTACCGACATTGAAGGCCACTGGGCGGCCAAATATATCGCTGCCTTGAACCGTCGGGGCACCTTGAGCGGGTACCTGGATGGCACTTTCCGACCGGACGAGTCAATTAATCGGGCGGAACTAGCCAGCTTGCTGGTCCGTTTAGTCGGCTGGCCGGGTAAGCTGACCAGTGAAATCAACTATCAGGATAAGGAGGCCATTCCGGCCTGGGCGCAGAGTGCTGTGGTCGCGGTCCAGGAGCTGGGATTGATAGTGGGCTACTCGGATAATACCTTCCGACCAGGCGAGCCGGTCACCCGCAGTCAGCTGGCGGTGGTCGTATCGCGGCTGCTTAACCAATTAGAGCAGTTGGAGCAACCGGCCAGCCGTGAACCAGTTGTCCCAAATGGTAATGGCAATGCCATGACCAAGCCAAGTCAAGGGCAAGCTGCTCCGGTGTTAACTGATGTTCCAGCATTAACTGATCTAGCCGGCCTCCCCCACTGGGCAAGAAACGCCATCCAGCAGGTGGTAGAGCGGGGACTGATGGAAGAGATCAGTCCAGGACTTTTCCACCCTCACGCCCTGGCCACCCGGGCGGAGGCAGCCGCTGCCTTCTATCGGGTGCTGGAAGGGGTAGAGTAGCATGAAAATGAGCAAGCGGAGAAGCGGGACAAGGAGTAAGCGAATAAGTGAAATGACGGGGCAAAGCGGTAAAGGCAAGTAAATCAGAGTAAGTCGGAGTGAGTCGTAGTAAGAAGAAAGCAAAGGGGTCCTTGAACGGCCCGCGATCAAGAGTCTATGCGATCTACCGATCATGTCGTAGTAAGAAGAAAGCAGAGGGGTCCTTGAACGGACCCCTTTGTTGTACGTTAACTTTACCTGAGTTAAGAATCCCCCCCTGTTTTTTTATACAACAATTGTTAGATTAAATAGAACACCCACCTACCTTAGCAGATGGGTGTTAGATTTCGAATATGGGGACAAACCTTTGACGCTCGTTTTACGTTTTATGTTTCACGGCTTAATAACCTACGTTTCCAAAGACAGCATGATGATCTGGTCATCCGCTTCCTCATCCCAGGCCAGAAGCTGCTGCTCTAAAGACTTGATTTGCTCATTAAGCTGCGTCTTTTGCTGCTGGTTCTGGCTTTCGTTTAACTGAGCCACCAAGGCACGGTATTGTTCCAGGGTCGCCGTAAAACGTTGGGTGATATCCTGATTCTCATCCTGTCGCTCCAAGACACTGCCCGAACTGGCTAACTGCGCAATAAAGTCACTTGCTTTATCCCGGGGAACTACGAATCGAATAATCGTCCGTTGGCCTTCCCCACTAGACTGCACCGCGAAAACCTTGGACTGGGCTCCTATCTCTTGACCAACCGCCTGAGCCTTACTCTGGGCTGCCGCCAGATCTCCCACCTTTAAGCACAGTAAGGTGCTGGTAATCGTCCGCTCCTTATTCAAAAAGACCATTGGCTCCTTGAATTGGGTGTCAGCCCTAGCCATGGAAAAGTTGTTTTCGGGTTGAGCAGAGTTATTATCCGGGTTCGGTGTGTTCATGTCTCCCTCTGAAGTACCGGTTGGATCTGATGAAACCGCGGGTTCTTCAGTTAGCGGAGGACTATTATTCGTCGGCGGAGTCAAGTTATTGTTAGCAGCTGGGTCTGAATTATTTGGATTTAAACCGGGACCAGGACTACCAGGACTTGTATTACCTGGGTTATCGCCGGTTCCTGGCTGAGTTAACAGCCCGGTATTTCCTTCAGGCGGCTGACCCGGTGTTCCCTGGTCCGCGATCTTGCTGATCGGGTCACCATTGAAAACGCGCGGGGCCAGTTCTAGCGAGCCATAGGCCAGTAGAGCAAATGCCGCTGCCGTGGCCACCAGCTTGCGCAGCGTGTGGTTCAGCCAGCGTCGTCGCTGAGCTGCCCGGGACACCTGCTGCATCACTCGGGCCTCAAAGCCAGCCGGGGCTTGAAGGTGCTCCGTTTCCTGACCAAGTGACTTTAGCGCATTAGAGATTTGCTGCCACTGGACGAGTTCGTCCCGACATTCGGCGCATTCAGCCAAGTGGGCTTCCAGAAGTTCAGCCTCCGGCGGATTAAGTTGTCCATCCAACCAGGGAGAAAACTGCTCTCTGATCTCCTGGCATCGCATACACATCACCTTCTTTGGCGCTCTATTAGCAGTTAATTCAGTTAAATTTTTATAAAACCCGTTAATATAAAATCATAAATTAAGGCTTAATGATCTAGGGTTAATTAATTAATTTAAGACTTACTATAAATGAACTAAATTAACTGCTTAGCGCATTGACCATTTCCTTGAGAGCCTGTCGGGCCCGGTTGATTCGAGATTTGACGGTCCCTAGCGTACAACCAACCACACTGGCAATCTCATCATAACTGTAGCCC
>JAAZDI010000094.1 GCA_012512295.1 Syntrophomonadaceae bacterium | reverse complement strand
CTGCGTGACAGGCAGGCATGTTAGGCCTCTACACCACAGCTCCGCAATTTTCCATCTCTACCTGGTGGGCGATGACGGACTCGAACCGCCGACTTCTTGCATGTGAGGCAAGCGCTCTACCGGCTGAGCTAATCGCCCGAAGATAAATGGTGACCCCTACGGGATTCGAACCCGTGTTGCCGGCGTGAAAGGCCGGTGTCTTAACCGCTTGACCAAGGGGCCACTTAACCTTCAACGGAATCTTATGTTACACTACTTCAGGGCAATTGTCAACGGGTTAGGGAACATTATTGTGCAATAATAATCAAATTTAGCTGATCTTCAGTCCGACATAATACTAACAACCGTTCCCGACACTGTAAAGGCATTCGAGGTGCGGTTGTTTAGGTATACTTGGTACAATTTAATGATGTTATTGCATTTCGTAGACAAAGATTATCTTGGTTAAACAGTAAACTTTTTAATTTCTTGCATTAATTGCTCTGCTTCACTCGTTAGTTTCTCTACCTGCCGAGATATTTCTTGGACTGAAGCGGCCTGTTCCTGAGTAGCAGCGGCTACTTCTGCTGAGAAACCAACACTCTCATCGGAAACTGATCTAATGTTCTCAATCGCTGCCGAGACCTCCCGGGAACTGACTTTTAACTGGTTGGCTGCTGTTACTACTTGTTGGACATAAGCAGCTATCTCATCGACTGCTCCCCTAATCCGGTCAAAGTAGGCCTTTGTTGCGTCGGCTGCTTTCTCCTGGTTTTCCATTATCGCTGCGGTGGATTTTATTTCCTGAACCGCCTGTTCCGTATTGACCTGGGTTTCCCTAATCAGGGCGGCGATTTCCTCGCTTGACCGCGCTGATTGCTCAGCCAGTTTTCTAACTTCTTCAGCCACTACCGCAAAACCGCGGCCCTGCTCGCCGGCCCGGGCTGCTTCAATCGCTGCGTTCAGGGCCAAGAGGTTTGTTTGCTCGGCAATTCCTCCGATCACTTCAACAATTTGCCCAATCCGCGATGATTTATCGGCTAAGGATTCAATACACTGGGCCACGACCATTGACTCTTGCTTACTCTCCTCCATTAAGGCGGTCTGATTCAGCACTGCCTCATAACCCTGCTCGACAGATGCCCTGACCTCTTCTGCCATCTGCGAAAAGACCTTCACTCCCCCATTAATACCCTCAATCGCTTCGTTCATTTCTTGAACCAGATGTACCCCTTTTTGGACCGATCCCGCCTGGCTGCTGGCCCCTTTCGCCAGTTCGGCCACAGTGGCGGCGATCTGTTCCGAGACTTTTTCCTGCTCTTCCACGGCGGCTCGGATTTCCTGGGAAGCTGAACTGACTAAGTTGGCAGAAGAACCGATTTGCACGACCAATGACCGTAAGTTATCGACCATCCGGTTAAACGCGTTGCTCACATTAGCCACTTCATCTTTTCCAACTACTCCCATTTTAATGGTTAAATCACCGGTTGCCAGCGTTTCCGCGCTCCGGACCAGTTCTTGAATCGGCCGAGTCATCCGACTGGTAAAGAGCAAGGTTAAGCAAGCAACTAAAATTAATACTACCAGGTCGATCGTAATAAACTTCACCTGTAATTCTCTAACTGCAGCCAAATCCCGATAGGCGACGTCTTTCGGCAGATTAATCCCTAGTACCCAGCCGGTGGAAGGCAGCTTACGAAAAACGACTAGTTGGGTGCCGGCCAGCTCATATTCTTTGATTCCTTTTTCGGCTGTCATCATTTCTTGGGACAGGTCCTTGGT
>JAAZDI010000093.1 GCA_012512295.1 Syntrophomonadaceae bacterium | reverse complement strand
GACCGGCCGGCCCTTCCCATCCGGTAGGTGCTCTGGTTGGGAAATAGATGATTCGATGTGAAAAGGGTCCGAACTCCCCTTCTTAAGCTTCAAAACTTTACTGGCACTAGCCTCCAGCAGTTCACTTACCTGGTCGGCTTTAATCGTCTTGCGGATCCGGGCCAAAACACTGTTTATGGTCGGTTCTTCACTGGCAAAATATTTCCCTTGCTCAAAACGTAAGTAGAAAGCACTCTCGCTAATCTTTTCCAGAGCCATCCTGACTTGAGTAGGCGTCAGCCCCGGAAAAGAAACACTAAATAGGGCTTCAGCTTCAGTGAGGCCAAAGATTTTGGAGGATAGGCCCTCGGCTCGGCCTACTAAACTATGCAAAAAGACCGTCTTCCAGGTGTACTCAAAAAGAGGGTGTCCTTCTGGATGCGGGTTGCGTTGATCCTCAATTTCCGCGTTGCTAAAACCACCCTCCAGTGTACCAGTATCAACACTACCCACATCAGCATTGAGAACAAACAGTAAATCCGAGCTGCCGGTCCGGCCCAGCAATTCATTTACCACCCGGTCGGAACGAAGATCCAGGTGGCAGGTATGGATCATGGGGACCGCCAGCTTTTTTTGCCAGATACTGCGCACTGCGAGAGCCAATACCCGCAGCACGCCGCGCGTACCTTGAAAGTTCTCGGCACTGGCTAGCTTATTATTAAGAAAGCTAATCAGAGTTGGATGAAATGGATAATGAGCAATCATCCTAGCCTTGAAGTTTTCACTTGAGGCTTCATCTGGCAGTAAAGATGAATTGCGGATATACAACTGCCGGTAATCCTCCGCAGTCGCCTGAGCAGCGTCACGGTCAATCAGAACAAACAGTCGTTTGGCGAGTACCGACGAAATCTCGGCTGCCTGTACCGGTGTAATCTGAACCGCATCCCGGGCAACAACGCTGGCTACTCCCTTTAACGCTCGTTCGCCAATTCCAAGGGCATCGTCTTCACTCATTTCCTCGCCTCGCACTTGACCGACAAGTTGCGCTAAACGCTCTGTCTGTTTTGCAAAGGCGTCCGTCGCGCTAGCCAGGGTAAGGATGACGGCAATCCCCGGGTGATTACGCGCATAGCCGTGCAGAGCCATTAAGAAGGCCGCCAGTTGGCTGGCCCCGTCCGGCCTAGCGGCTTCGAGCCGGGCGGCGTATTGGGCGAGCTCATCCAGCATGATTAACGCCTTACGACTAGCAAACACTTTGTCGAAATACGTCTTGCCCGGAGCAGCATGAGAATTAGCTTCATCCTCAA
This sequence comes from Syntrophomonadaceae bacterium, assembly GCA_012512295.1. Lineage (GTDB taxonomy): Bacteria > Bacillota > Ch66 > Ch66 > Ch109 > JAAZDI01. The sequence goes on along the minus strand of JAAZDI010000093.1, from coordinate 10,316 downwards.
CCTCACGATAGAGTCTTTCTCCCCCGAGCTGAAAAGCAATTTCTCCCCAGAGGGTATAGGGAACTAAAGCGTCGCCTCGGGGTCGGTGGACGGGTACTTCATCACCGGCAACGCCCACCACGGTGACGGAGCCGGGCTCAGGTAGTAATGCTGGGTCAAGGAAATCTGAAATGACGCTTCGCAACTCGGTACCCCGAAAGGCAATATGGGTGCAGGCAATCAGGGTATGAGTCTTACCTCCTCCAAAGGCAGTTTCCAATCGGTGAATAGCCGGAACAGTCATATCACCAGCTAGCCGGCCGAATACCTCGGCTAGAGTATGACGCAGACCTTGCGTAGGGTAAGTGGCTTCCCGAAAAAAAAGATCGGCATTGGTGTAGATACTGTCGATTAGATTACGACCGTTACTATAATACTCAATGATTGGACCAAGCGATGCTGTGAAAACCTCCGGGTTAAAGCTACCAGCTAAAAGTTCGGGTCGAGGCTGACAGGTATTCAATATTGATTTCACGGGGTCATCCCTCCTCCATTTAGAGCCATTGAATATTAACCTAATTCGTGTCTTTCCTAACTAATAACCCCTTTCTTTATAAATAAATATCTCAAAGAAATTCCGGTTCCAACGTTTTACGCTTTATTACTGCTTGCGCAATTACTGTGGTTAGAGAACTAATACCGACAAGTAAACTAATCTAGCAAAATAAGTATGCGTATTATTTTGCCATATTGTAATAATTCGTGATGCGTTAGAATCCTCCTGCCCAAATAATTAAAAACCAGCAGGCTTACTGCAATGCAAGGGTTATCCCCAAAACGCAGAACCTGCTGGTTTACCTGCTGACGACGACCAATCACACTATCAAGTTAAAGGTGTCTGACCATCCCCGAAATTTGTCGAATCATCAATTAGATCGGTTGTAGGTTGTTAATCAACGATGTGGTAAAATATGAGATAGCCTGAGGGGAAACCTCCAACTCCTGGTGTAGATCCAGGAGAGGAGGTGAAGCGATTGAGCACAATAGAACTATTGATGCTTTTAACGCTCATAGTCTCACTCTTAATACTTACAAAAAAATAGGCTAATATCTAAGTATTAGCCAAGCAACTATGTTTTAGTAATATTTGCACCAGGTGTTGAAGTAACTCCCTGATGGTTAGAGAGACTTCTAGGTTGCCGCCTAGGGGTCTCTTGCTATTATTATACACAATTTCGATTAAAAAGAAACAGTTTATTAATGTACAGCCTCTGCGGATTATTTTCGAACGCAGCGGATCTGCCAGGTAGACCTCATTAACCTGATCAAGGAGCAAAGCTTTGCAATCACTCCACCGTCACACTCTTCGCCAAATTCCGCGGCTGATCCACATCGGTGCCCCGGGCCACCGCCGCATAATAGGCCAGTAGTTGCAGAGGGACAACTGTTAGAACAGAGGTTAGCATAGCGTGGGTCCGGGGAAGATAGATCACTTCGTCCACCGATTTCTTGATCTCCCGATTCCCCTCCATGGCCAGGCCGATCACGGTCGCTTCCCGGGCTTTGACTTCCTTAACGTTGCTCATGGTCTTTTCCAACAGTTCTTCCTGGGTGGCGATGGCTAACACCGGGATTCCCTCCACAATCAAGGCCAGAGTGCCATGTTTCAATTCGCCGGCTGCATAGGCTTCGGCATGGATATAAGAAATCTCTTTAAGCTTTAAAGAACCTTCCATGGCCACCGCGTAATCCAGACCGCGACCGATGAAAAAGCAGTTTTCTGCCTGCGTATATTTCTCCGCTATTTCTTTAACCACCCGCTCCCGATCCAGGATAATCTGCACCTGTTGCGGCAGCTGGCGCAAATGGTCGATGATGGTTTCGATTTCTCCCTCCGGCAGGGTTTCTCGGACCTGGGCCAGGTACAGACCCAGCAGGTACATACAGATCAATTGGGTAGTGTAGGCTTTGGTGGAAGCCACGGCAATTTCCGGCCCGGCCCAGGTGTAGAGGACATCATCTGCCTCCCGGGAGACGGAACTGCCCACCACGTTCGTAATCGCTAAGACCCGAGCCCCCTTGCGCTTCGCTTCCCGCAGAGCTGCCAGGGTATCAGCGGTTTCGCCGGACTGACTGACGACCACTACCAGGGTTTGTTCATCCAGCAAAGGGTCGCGATAACGGAATTCAGAAGCAATATCGACTTCGGTCGGTATTCGCGCCAGTTTTTCAAGCACATACTTACCCACCACTCCAGCGTGATAGGCAGTTCCGCAAGCCACGATACTAACCTTGCGGATATTTTTTATCTGCTGAGGGGTAAGCTTAACCTCACTTAACTGAATTCGCCGGTTATCCGGGGTTAGCCGGCTGCTCAGGGTATCCTTCAGGGCTTTGGGCTGCTCGTGAATTTCCTTGAGCATGAAATGATCGTAACCGCCTTTTTCTGCAGCTTTCGCATCCCACTCCACCTCAAAAATCGGTTTATCGACCGGCAGACCCCATTGGTCGAGGATCTGGACCCCCTCAGCCATCAGGACCGCCACTTCACCATCCTCCAGAATATAGGCCCGGCGAGTGTGATTTAAAATAGCCGGAATATCCGAAGCCAAGAAGTACTCATCTTCTCCCAGACCCACGACCAATGGACTGTCCTTGCGGACCGCCACCAGTTTGCCCGGCTCTTTCTGGGTAAACGCCACCATCGCGTAAGACCCCTGTACCCGGCTGATAACCTCCAAGACTGCGGTTTCCAGATCACCGCGGTAAAAGTGCTCCACCAAATGCGGCAGCACTTCAGTGTCCGTCTCAGAGACAAAAGTATGCCCCTCCTGCTGCAACCATTCTTTCAAGCTTTGATAATTCTCAATAATGCCGTTATGAACCACGGCAAATTCACCGGTGCAGTCAGTATGCGGGTGAGAATTAATGTCCGAAGGACGGCCATGGGTGGCCCAGCGGGTGTGGCCGATGCCAATATGACTGTCCGGGCATCCTTCTTCTTGAAGTAATCTTTCGAGCAAGTTGATCTTACCGGCACTTTTTGTAACCGTCAGATTGCCCCCGTTTAAAACCGCGATGCCGGCTGAATCATAACCCCGGTATTCTAACTTCTTCAAGCCTTCGATTAAAATGGGCACCGCTGGTTGAGTACCCAAATAACCAACTATTCCGCACATTATTATTTCCCCCTGAATTTGACAATTTATCACCAGTTACATTGAAATGGGAAGGGTTCTTCGCTTTTGCTCATAATTATCATGCGCTGACCGCACCTCAATCAACGAATTATGGTTATATCCATAGCAATAAGATGGCCGGAGTTGATATCTTATTTACCTGTTTACCTACCTATTTACTTGCGAACAAAAACAAAACCGTCACCGGCAATTGGCAACGGAAGAAAACTAAATAATCAATCATAACTTCAGGTGGAGCAGAGTATCCCTCTGAAGCCTCAATGTTCAGCGAAGCTGAACGAGTCACTCCATAAAAAATCATCCTGGAAAACGACAATGGAGGTCAAGGCCCATATGAGCTGACCGAGTTCACTCTGTGAAAAATCATCCCACACAAGCCTGAAGCTGGGCTCAAGCACAAGGTTAGTGAATTATTTCACTAATCCTGTCCCATATCTATGCTCCACCTCAACTACAAAATCGCTTCCTGTCGTCTCAGGCGGTCACTGTCCGGTCCTCTGTCCCTCCGATTGCTCAGAGGTTTTATTACCGGACTCACGGTGGTGACACACCGAGGGGCACCCGCCGAATCTTTCGATAAACCCCTTCCTCGTCAACCAGCCAAAACAGCATGACTGGTCCAGGCGCTTAGCAAGTTTTCTTCCTTACCGGTTTTTTTGGTTCAGCCAAGACCACTATTGTTAATGTTCTGCTTGATGCTCTGCTTGCCAATTAATTCTGGGTAATCCAGTTTATCTGAAGCACAAGACTCCTACTCCTATCAGTCGAAAACTCACCTCCTTTCATAGCTTACTCATATATTATGCATCTACAATATTATGCATCAATAACTATTATACGTTAACAATCCGCTGTCCGCTATAATTATAAATTAACAAAACTTCCAGGCTGTTAAGCATTTGCTGAAGATTCGCTTTATCCCAAATGCCGCTCAACCATCCGCACTATATCTTCCACAACTTTTCTTAATTCGTCTTCGTTAGGTCCCTCAGCCATAACCCTGATTAACGGTTCAGTACCCGAAGGGCGAACCAGTACTCGGCCGGTATCTCCTAGACGCTGACTGGCTTGCTGGATGCTGTCTTGTACCGGCTGGCAAGTATCGAGGGCATTTTTATCTTTGACTCTTACGTTCACCAAGACCTGAGGCAAACGGGTCATTTGCTGGGCAAGGGTTGACAAGGGCAAGCCCGTCTCTTGCATAACCGACATTAACTGCAAGGCGGTCAGAATCCCATCACCAGTAGTATTGTGCTCCAGGAAAATCACGTGACCTGATTGTTCGCCGCCCAGTTTGGCTCCGGTTCGCAGCATTTCCTCCAGAACGTAACGGTCCCCGACCTTTGTTTCCAGCGTGCGCACCCCGGCCTGGCGCAAAGCGAGATGGAGTCCAAGATTGCTCATCACTGTTACCACAACGGTATCCAGCGGCAAGGCCCGCTGCCGAGCTAAGTGCAAGCCGCAGATCACCATGATAAAATCGCCATCGACCAGGTTGCCCTGTTCATCAACCGCAATTACCCGGTCCGCATCGCCGTCATGCGAGATTCCCAGATCAGCCCGGTGCTCTATGACTGCCGCCTGCAGAACCCCGGGATAGGTAGAGCCGCAGCTGGCATTAATATTGATGCCATTTGGGCTGCAGTTAATCGGAATAACCCGGGCCCCCAGTTCTTGAAACAAACGGGGGGCAACCTCGTAAGCCGCTCCATTTGCCCCATCTACGACGATTGTTAAACCCTGAAGGTCTACATTTGTCGTCGTTTTCAAGTATTCTAAGTAGCGTTGGCTGGCCCCTTCCACCTCATAAACCCGGCCCACTTCACCGCCCATGGGTCTGGGCAGTTCATCCTTGTCCGTTATAACCAGCCGTTCAATCTCTTCCTCGACCGCATCTGGCAGTTTATATCCGTTTCCGGCAAAAAATTTGATTCCGTTGTCAACGACTGGGTTGTGGGAAGCAGAGATGACTACCCCGGCAGTGGCTCTCAGACTGCGGGTAAGATAAGCGATTCCTGGTGTTGGCAAGATCCCGACGCGATAAACATCAGCCCCAACTGAACAAATCCCGGCCATTAAGGCTGCCTCCAGCATATCCCCGGAAATCCGCGTATCCTTACCGATTACGATTTGGGGGCGTTTTACTTCTCGACTTAAGACATAAGCCCCGGCGCGTCCCAGTCGAAAGGCAATTTCCGGAGTAAGTTCTACATTGGCGACTCCTCGGACCCCATCAGTTCCAAACAGATTACCCATCCCTGACATTACTCCTTTTTTGCATATTCTAGACTACTATTTTAGAGGAGATTTCTCCGGTTGATTACTAAATTTGCTTCATTAGCCTGACTCCAAGCTTGGTTGCTTTTTTAGCCCTATCCATCATCCACAGTACTCATCTACATCGCGTTCATCAGCGTCAATACGACTTAACATTGCCGGTATTATTTACCTTAAACACCTCACGCCTTACTCCACTCCTCACCCCTCACCCTCGTTATTGATCGGGGTCAAAGTAACTTCCAGGCTCTCCGGGGTTATTTGGCTAATAGTTAGACCGGGAGGCAAGGAAACCGCTACCGGTACCTGATGTTTCCCAGCAGTCAGACCAGCCAGATTCACCCGCGCCGAAATATCTTGCGGAGTGAGTTTTTCTACCCGCGCAGTCGGACCGGTTATCCGGACTGATATCTCATTGGGCTGAACTGAGGCGGTGAAACCATTATCCGCGTTTTCCAGCTGAACCGCTAATGGTCCAATGTCGCGTTCCAGCGTTGTCTGGGCGACTCGCACAATTACCGAAACCTGGGCTGGTTCTACCCCGCTTATTCCCCTGAGTTCCAACTGACTTGGATAAACAGCGGTTTTATCAACCCCAGTAATGTCAACTGGCCGGGTAGTCACCTCAGTCACTTTTTCTAAAAACTCTGCCGGTCCTACTATTTTAACTATTTCTGGTTCAACCGTCACCCCAACTACCTGATAACCGCTGGCCGGGGTCCCGGTAACTACTGGCCGCACCGGCACCGTTTTTTCGGGTTCTTCTTTGATCACCGGGACAAAAACTTCAACGCTAGCCGGGGTAAGCTGGAGCCCCTTAACCAGAAGGCCTTGCTGATCAATAATATTTATGGGAATTGTTTCACTGAGACTCCGATCCGTATTATTCAGATCCAGACTAACATAGGCCTGCTGCAAATTGGCCAGCACACTCCTAGCTCCAGAAACAACTACCTGGGATGGTCTAACGGTCGGGGCCATCGAAACGTAGCCGACTGCGGTCTGACCAGTGAGCTTGATCTCGACTGGAATCTGCTTTTCCGCCCGGACATCGATTTGTACACTGATTCGGCTGGGTTTTACACCCACAAAAGAAATCCCGCTGGGAACATTAACCATTACCGGGACCGTTGTTTGCCCAACTGAGATTCCACTGAGATCAAGATAGGCAGTTAGTTCATTAACGTTTAGTCCTTCGACACTGCCTCTAAGCGTAATTTGGGCTTGAGGCAGTTCTCCGGCCAAAACCAACCCCTCGCTTAAGCCGTGAACGGCAATCAGCACATTGTCAAAAACCCGCTCCCGCATTAAACCTCTTTCATTAGCCGCATAAAACCAAAGCACAATTGCCAATAGCACTGCCAAAATTTTATAACGGAGGTTTTTGACAACCCAATTACCCCCGGCCCGGCGATTATCCCGCTGCATTTCGGGTGGAGAAAGGAGGGGCCATTTTGGTTTAGAGCCGGAATTATTTTTCCCGCTCATCGTTTACCCCCTTAAAATAGTGTACGCTGCTCGACTGAAGATTTATCCTTTATTTAGGTTTCCATATGGCCACTTCCAGCCACGGAAAGGAACTGTCGTTGTTTCGGACCGCAGCAGGGATTCTAATTGCTCTTTGAGCAGCTTTTCATCCAGATGACGTAATAAGCGACCATTAATTGCCAAAGAGACGATGCCGGTTTCCTCTGAGACAATCACCGCCAGGGCATCGGTATTCTCAGTTATCCCGATACCCGCCCGATGCCGCGTACCTAACTCTTTTTCCAAATAAGGATTATCAGTCAGGGGCAGCAGACAACCGGCGGCTACGACCCGCTCTCCGCGGATCACTACCGCCCCATCATGCAAAGGGGTTTTCGGGACAAAGATATTGGTTAAAAACTCGGCTGAAACCAGCCCGTCTATCCGAATCGCCCCTTCCACGTAATCTTGTAAGCCGGTCTTTCTTTCTAAAACGATTAGGGCGCCCGTTCTGGTTCGCGCCATTTCCTGAACCGCCTTAACTATTTCTCGAATTAAACGATACAGATTTTCCCCTCTTAACTGGGTTGAAGAACGAGCAAAAAAACGGCCCCTTCCCAATTGTTCCAGGGCCCGACGCAGTTCCGGCTGAAAAACTACCGGTACAGCAACAAATAAACTTGCCCACATTTTATCAAGAATCCAGGCGACTGTTCCTAGCTGCAGCCAATTGCTCAGACCGGAGAAGATAATCAAGACGACCAGACCCTTTAGCAGCTGCATTCCCCGGGTGCCTTTGATGAACATCAATACTTTATATAAGAGAAAGGCAACAAGAGCAATATCCAAAACAAAGACGAAGGTATTAAAGGACAGAAGATCCAGCGGTCTATCGGGTAACCAGCTTTGCAACAACGCCAACAATCCTTTAACACCCCCCTTAATATCAAATCTACCTCTTTATAATAGCCGCTTGAATTATTTTGAGCAAGAGGGGCTATCCGCACCAGCGAAAAAAGAGAGAGGCCCTGAATTAGCTTCTCTCTCTGTTTCCGGTAGAAGTATGTTTCTGTCAATAACTTGTAAATATTACCTTGTCTGTCTAAGATAAGGTGAAGCCTCTCCCGCCTATAGAGGCGGGAGTCCTCTGGGCGAGTTATGATAGAAAGACGCAAATTGCCTGTCCCTTCATTTTATGACCAATTGTTCCGGTTTATACCAGCTACTTATTTTTCTCTAACTCATAGGCCACTTTATTAATCGCGTCGACGTAGGCTTTGACACTAGCCTCGATGACATCTGTACTGACGCCCCGGCCAATGTAAAATCGTTCCCCGTGCTTGACCCTTACCGTAACTTCACCCAGGGCATCCTTACCACCAGTGATCGCCTTGATTGAATACTCACTCAGGGTAGTATTCAATTGCGTTATCCGATCAACCGCTTTCAAGGCGGCATCCACCGGACCATCGCCAATAGAGGCTTCCTCCACAATAATCTCGCCGTTAAATAAACCAACCGTGGCTGTTGGGACAACTTGGGTGCCGCTGAAAAAGTGCAGGTTATCCAGACGGTATTTCTCAGGAATCGCCCGTATTTCTTCCTTCACGATTGCTTCCAAATCTTGGGCAGTGATTTCCTTCTTGCGGTCTGCCAGGGTTTTAAACCGGCCAAAGGCCCGTTTTAATTCAGCATCACTTAGTTCGAAACCCATTTCCTGCAGACGCATCCGAAAGGCATGACGGCCGGAGTGTTTCCCTAACACCAAGTTATCCTGGTAAATCCCGATTAACTCCGGATTCATGATCTCATAGGTGGTCCGTTCCTTCAGAACCCCATCCTGATGAATTCCCGATTCATGCGCAAAGGCATTCTTGCCAACGATTGCCTTATTGGGCTGAACCGGCATGCCGGTCATGGCGCTAACCAGTTTGCTTGTGCGGTATATTTCCGAGTAATTGATCTTAGTGTCTTTGCCAAAAAAGGCGCGCCGGGTATATAAAGCCATGACAATTTCTTCCAAAGAGGCATTCCCCGCCCGCTCTCCGATTCCGTTCACCGCACACTCTACTTGTTCCGCCCCGGCCTCTATCGCAGCTAAGCTATTGGCGACAGCTAGACCAAGGTCGTCATGGCAGTGAACACTAAAAATAGCGCGGTGACTGTTCGGTATATTTTCCCGCAAGTAGCGAATAATTGAGGCGTACTCAGCCGGGGTGGAATAACCGACAGTGTCTGGAATATTGACGGTCGTGGCTCCAGCCTCAATCACTGCTGTCAGAATTCGACACAAAAAATCGAGGTCACTTCGAGAACCGTCTTCACAAGAAAACTCAACATCCTCTACATAACTGCGGGCTCGTTTAACCGCTCTCACAGCTGCTTCTACTACCTCTTCAGGACTTTTCTGAAGTTTGTATTGCATATGAATCGGCGAAGTGGCTATAAATGTATGAATTCTTGGTCGTTCCGCTTCCTTAAGAGTTTCCCAGGCCAGATCTATATCAGCATCTTCGGCCCGGGCTAAAGCAGCAATAACTGGGCCCTTGACTTTTTGAGAGATCAGCTTGACCGCTTCTTGATCCCCAGTCGAGGTAATCGGAAAACCTGCCTCAATAATGTCAACCCCCAGACGGGCAAGCTGCTTGGCAATCTCTAGTTTCTCCTGGGCGTTAAGGCTCACCCCGGGTGACTGTTCGCCATCGCGCAGCGTTGTATCAAAAATGTATACCCGATTTCCCATTTATCACCACTTCTTTCGTTATCCTAATCACCTAAATACCTAGTCCTTCTGGATCCACCGCATCATTTTCCGTAACTCTGCTCCCACTTTTTCAATCAAGTGATCCGCATCCCGTTTTTTCAGGGCATTGTATCTGGGCCGGCCGACCTGGTTTTCCAGGAGCCACTCTTTAGCAAAGGCCCCGCTTTGAATTTCAGCCAGCACCTTTTTCATTTCCTGACGGGTCTCTTCAGTAATAATCCGACGGCCAACTGTGAGGTCACCAAACTCAGCCGTATCACTGATTGAGTGCCGCATCTTCTGGATGCCGCCCTCATACATCAAATCAACGATTAGTTTCAGCTCATGCAAGCACTCGAAGTAAGCAATCTCCGGTTGATAACCGGCCTCGACCAGGGTGTCAAATCCAGCCCGGACCAGTTCGGTTGTTCCGCCACAGAGAACACACTGCTCCCCAAACAGGTCGGTTTCCGTCTCCTCTTTAAAAGTAGTTTCCAGGACACCCGCCCGAGTCGCCCCGATTCCTTTTGCGTAAGCCAGAGCCAGTTCCTTGGCTTGGCCGGTAAAATCCTGCTGCACGGCGATCAAACAAGGCACGCCAAATCCCTCGACGTACTGCCGCCGGACTAAATGACCCGGTCCCTTAGGGG
>JAAZDI010000092.1 GCA_012512295.1 Syntrophomonadaceae bacterium | reverse complement strand
GCTACGGCAGGAATTGTCATCCGTTGGATTCCTTGAAAATAACCCCTCAAGGCCGAAGAAATAGCGGTTATTGGCAAAGCAGGGATGAGGACCAAAACACACCAGATAGCCCGAGGATCAGCCATTATCTTGCTCCCCGCACTGGGGAGCAGTATGGCTAACGTTATCGCAAAACCTAGACCGATTATTCCCAGCCTTATCACTGACCAGCGCAAGATTTGGCGAGCAGACCATTGATTTCCACGAACCAGTTCCTCAGCTACTAATTTGGATACCGCCACTGGAATTCCAGCTGTCGTAATAACCAAGGCTAACAAGTATATAGGGATTGCTAGCTGGAATAAGCCATACCCTTCGGAACCGATTAAGCGTAACACTAAAACCTGGTTCACTAATCCAAGCAATCGATTAATTAAGTTAGCCATAGTTAACACTAGCGTACCTTTTATTAAACGCTGATCAGACATATATAATTGTGCCTCCTTTGCCAATTAATATGATTTAGGCAAGCTGGATAGACTAGGTTTGAAAGGAAAGGACTGTCTGGCAAAATTAAGGCATACCCTTGACTAGCTCTTTTACAATCTGGTAAAGTAATATAGGATTTATAGGGTTTTCCTAAAGCAAATGACCATTTCCAACAGACCAGTGCAATTATTGAGGAAATAGTCTATTTGAACTGTTCTAGATAAGAGGAGGAGATATTTGTTGAAGGTATATCCAACCAGTAAGATTCGGAATGTAGCTTTAGTAGGACACGTCGGTTCCGGTAAGACCTCTCTAGCCGAAGCAATGCTGTTTAATGCGGGACATACTACACGGTTAGGAAAAGTGGATGACGGAACCACGACAACTGACTTCCATCCAGAAGAAACAAAACGGAAAATAACGATTAATGCAACCCTGGCCCCTATTGAATGGAAAGACCATAAGATAAACTTGATTGATGCTCCGGGGTTTGCTGATTTTTATGCTGAAGTAAAAGGAGCCATGCGAGCGGTTGATAGCCTAATAGTGGTTCTAGATGGAGTAGGGGGGGTTGAAGTCCAGACCGAGGTTGTCTGGGAAGATGCTGATAAACGTAACCTGCCTCGAATTGCCTATATCAATAAAATCGAAAGAGAAAATGCTAATTTCTTTCGAGTTATTGACCAGATGAAAGAATCTCTTACTGGAAATATCGTGCCAATTCAACTGCCGATTGGTTCAGAAGCTTCCTTTTCTGGAGTAGTTGATCTACTTAAAATGAAAGCTTATCAGTGGGAAGCAAACGGGAAATTTAAAGAGGTAGCGATTCCAGCCGAATTGGTGGACGACGCAGCGGCCTATCGTGATCAACTTGCGGAAGCGGCGGCAGAAGCAGATGATGACCTGCTCAATAAATTTTTAGAAGGGGAAGAGCTTTCAACAGAAGAGATCTATACTGGGTTTAAGGCTGCTTTACGCAAAGGAATGGTCATACCGGTACTTTGCGGTTCAGCCACGAAAAATATCGGTATTCAACTATTGCTCGACCTGATCATCGAAGGACTGCCTTCCCCAAATGAAACAGCCGAAGCCGAAGGAAAAGACCTGGCCGCTGAACCGCTAACTGCTCTTGTATTTAAAACCTTAACTGACCCCTATGTCGGCAAACTAAACTTTTTCCGAGTCTTTACCGGTACCTTTAAGGGGGATACCTTCGTCTACAATGCTAATAAAGAAAAAGAAGAGAAAATCGGCCAGATTTTAATCATGCGGGGTAAAAATCAAGAAACAGTCCCAGAGCTTCACGCCGGTGATATTGCGGCAGTGGCCAAACTCACAGAAACCACAACTGGTGATACCTTCTGCCAGAAAGGAAATCCAGTTATACTTGAAGGTGTAGAATTTCCTGAACCAAGACTATCAATTGCCATTGAACCAAAGAGTAAAGGTGACGAAGATAAACTAGGAACCGCAATTACTCGTTTAATGGAAGAAGATCCTTCTCTCCGGTGGTCTAAGAATGTCGAGACCAGACAAACCTTGTTAACCGGTATGGGTGAAACCCATCTAGATATTGTGCTTGAAAGGCTTCAACGCAAATTCGGTGTAGAGGTCACGACAAAAGAACCGAAAGTTGCCTACCGGGAAACTATTCGGGGTACCGTTAAGGTGGAAGGAAAACACAAGAAACAGACCGGGGGCCATGGCCAATATGGTCATGTGTGGCTAGAGATAAGCCCTAATTATGACGCAGAATTAGAATTTAGCGAAAGTCTTTTTGGTGGTTCAGTGCCAAAACAATATGTGCCGGCAGTTGAAAAAGGCGTTCGGGAGGGAATGCAAGAGGGGGTCCTAGCTGGGTTCCCGGTAACCGGACTCAAAGTTAATCTTTACGATGGCTCTTATCACACCGTTGACTCTAACGAACTCTCTTTTAAAATGGCCGCTATCTTAGCTTTGCGTAAGGGTTTAAAGCAAGCCAAGCCGGTCTTATTGGAACCGATTGCATCGGTCGAAGTAACAGTGCCGGAACAGTTCATGGGTGACATCATTGGTGACCTTAATACCAAGAGGGGCCGAATTCTGGGAATGGAGCCGCATGGTAAATACCAAATAATTAAAGCCCAGGTACCGGCTTCAGAAATGCAACGTTACGCGATTGATTTAAAGTCAATCACTCAAGGTCGGGGTTCGTTCAGTATGGAAATTACTGGCTATGAAGAAGTGCCAAGTAATTTAGCGGAAAAGATTATTGCTGCCCGTAAAGCAGAAAAAGAAGAATAATATCAATTATGAGGGTATTAAGCTGAAAGGAGTCTCTGTTCGGAGACTCCTTTCTTAATATAGTACAGATATAGTACAGAACGATTGACCATGTTTACTTCTAAATCTTTAACTGTGGTTGATTACCTCAATTACCGTTCTGACTTTGCATTAAGTATCCCCAAATTACGCGTTGCTTATTCTGAGCCTAATAAAAATGGATACATATCTTCTTCCTCGGAGTAACCTTTAGCTACTTTTTTTAATATTATTTAGTAGTGCCGGTTATGGAAGGAGGAGATCTCATGGTCTACGCCAGTCGTTATTTGCGGCTGATGTCACCATACATGAGTGGACCTGACGTTAGGGATGTTCAACAAAGAATCACCGAGCTCGGACTATTTAGAGGGGCAATTGACGGGATTTATGGCCCGGATACTGAAACGGCTGTTCGCGAG
>JAAZDI010000009.1 GCA_012512295.1 Syntrophomonadaceae bacterium | reverse complement strand
GTCAGGAGGCACCACACCCCTAAACGCAGACGAATCTTGCGCATTTTATCAATCCTCCTCTTTGAAAATAAGGAAACAAGGGATGACTCACTGTCTGACTCCACATAATCTTACTCAAGTCATGTCAATCACTCCTTTCAGTAACGCTACTCCTTTATTTAGTTAAACGATTGGGCAGGGTAATAGTTACTGCGTTCTTGCCAATTTCTTTAATGGTTTTTGCAAATAATTGTCTATAGATATAGGGTTTTTTAGAACTATTGTTCTATGGAGGATGAAGCGTTACAATATTTATTAGACCTTCATGTAGTTAAACAGTACCAAAGCGGAAATGAAATTCGTGATTAAGTAGTGTTTAATAAGTAGTGGTCACCGACGTCATGCGATTTGGCGGTTTTTTTGAGATATTTGCCTATTAACCGCCCATGCCCGACTAGGCACAACCACGATGAAAATAACACAAACTATAAATGGTGTTATTTTCTTATCATTCTATTTTTTGCTAAGAAAGGAATTAATACTGAAACCATGAGTGGCAACTCAATCATTATTAGAGGGGCACGTCAGCACAATTTGGCCAATATTGACCTGACTCTGCCGCGGGATAAGTTGATCGTGATTACCGGCATCTCTGGTTCGGGCAAATCTTCGCTGGCCTTTGACACTATTTATGCGGAGGGGCAGCGTCGGTATGTGGAATCGTTGTCCGCCTATGCCCGCCAGTTTTTAGGTCAAATGGACAAGCCAGATGTAGACAGCATTGAGGGTTTGTCCCCGGCCATTTCGATTGATCAGAAAACTACCAGCCGTAACCCGCGTTCTACAGTAGGAACGGTGACGGAGATTTATGACTACCTGCGGTTGCTCTATGCGCGAATTGGTCGGCCCCACTGTCCTAAGTGCGGTCAGCTGATCAGCCAGCAGACTGTGGATCAAATGGTCGACCAGCTGCTGGGCTACCCGGAACGCACTCGGCTGCAAATCTTAGCTCCCTTGGTGCGCGGGCGCAAGGGGGAGCACCTGAAGGTCTTGGAGGATATACGTAAAGCAGGCTTCGTGCGGGTCCGGGTCAATGGCCAGGTCCGGGAAGTGACCGAGGAGATCAAACTGGAGAAAAATAAAAAGCACACGATCGAGGTCGTGGTAGATCGGATTGTGCTCCGGCCCGACCAACGGCAACGTTTGGCGGATTCGCTGGAGACGGCTTTGAAGATGGCCGATGGCCTGGTGATGGCGGAGATTTTGGGGGAGCAAGACAAATCGGAGCTACTGGTTTTCTCCCAGAATTTTGCTTGTCCGGAATGCGGGATTAGTCTAGAGGAAATTACGCCCCGGATGTTTTCCTTTAACACTCCCTATGGGGCCTGCCCGGAATGTGGGGGGCTGGGGATGAAGATGGAGGTGGATCCGGCCTTAGTTGTCCCGGATCCGGAGAAGTCGATTGCTGGGGGAGGCATTGCTCCTCTGGCTAACTATAATGGCATTTATCTTTATCAATTTCTTGAATCTTTGGCAGCCCACTATGGGTTTAGTACCCAGGTACCGATCAAAGAACTTGACCCGGAGCACTTGAAGCTGGTCCTGTATGGGGCGGGCAAGGAAAAGATTCGCTTCCAGTACCGGAATTCCGCCGGGGAAATCACTTCCTACGCTGGGTATTGGGAGGGAGTAATCAACACCCTGGCGCGACGTTACCGAGAGACCCAATCAGAGTGGTCGCGGCAAGAGATTGAACGCTACATGAGTACTCGCTGCTGTCCCGAATGTCAGGGTGCTCGGCTGCGGCCGGAAAGCCTGGCGGTCCGGGTTGGGTCATTAAATATCTATGAACTAACCCGGCTATCCGTAATCGAGGTGCATAATTATCTAGCGGGATTAGTTTTAACCGAACGGGAGCAAACTATCGCTTATCAGGTTTTAAAAGAGATTCGCGAACGGCTCGGCTTTATGATGAATGTTGGGCTCGACTATTTAACCCTGGACCGGGCCGCCGGGACCCTGTCCGGCGGGGAGGCCCAGCGGATTCGCCTGGCCACGCAGATTGGTTCTAGCCTGATGGGCGTGCTTTATATTTTGGACGAGCCCAGTATCGGCCTGCACCAGCGAGATAATGACCGGCTGATTGCGACCTTAAAACGGCTGCGGGATCTGGGGAATACTCTGATTGTGGTGGAACACGATGAGGATATGATTCGGGCGGCTGATTATTTGGTCGATATGGGGCCCGGGGCCGGGGCCCTTGGGGGTCAAGTGGTGGCGCAGGGGACCCTGGAAGATCTGATGGCCGTGCCGGAATCAGTGACCGGCCAGTATTTTAGTGGCCGCAAGGAGATCCCGCGGCCAGAGCAGCGCCGGCCGGGCAATGGGAAATGGCTGGAAATCCAGGGGGCCCGGGAGAATAATTTAAAGAATATTACGGTGCGCATTCCGTTGGGGGTTTTC